>NZ_CANLBV010000110.1 GCF_947488985.1 uncultured Vibrio sp. | reverse complement strand
AGTCGACTGAGAAGGTTATATCTATGTGCTACCGAAGTTGGACTAAGCTGACCAATTAAATAATCAAATTGGTATAATAACTCTACTTTCTCTTTTTCAAATAAAGATGGAGTGAAATTCTGGGGAATACCGTTTGAGGTGAAGATTGGCAACGCGGATTTCGCAAACGCAGGCAAATATCAAGACACAATTACGGTTGAAGTAAAAGCTATGCCATAAGGTGTATGACGGCGAAGGCAACGATTTAATCAGTGGATAATAAATATCACCGAACCTAAACACGTAACCTTAAGTATTGGGATATAAGTAATTAAGATAAGGGAACCACGTTGATTTGGCTGATATTAAAAAGCCCCGCAAGCTTTCACTTGTGGGGCTTTTTCAGCTAATTGAGAAAAGGGCTAATTACTTACCAGCTTCTTTTTCTGCTTTAACTTTTGCAATCACTTCGTCAGCAACGTTAGTTGGACATGGTGAGTATTGTGCGAATTCCATAGAGAATTGGCCACGACCTGAAGTGATAGTACGTAGGTGACCGATGTAACCAAACATTTCTGAAAGTGGTACGTCAGCTTTAATACGAACGCCAGTTACGCCAGCTTGTTGATCTTTGATCATGCCACGACGACGGTTAAGGTCACCGATAACATCACCAACGTGATCTTCTGGAGTAAATACGTCAACGTTCATGATTGGCTCAAGAAGTTGCGCGCCAGCTTTAGGCATAGATTGACGGAATGCACCTTTCGCTGCGATTTCAAATGCGATTGCAGATGAATCGACTGCGTGGAAACCACCATCGAAAAGTTCAACTTCAACGTCTAGCGTAGGGAAGCCAGCTAGTACGCCGTTTTCCATCATAGATGCGAAGCCTTTCTCAACTGCAGGCCAGAATTCTTTAGGAACGTTACCGCCCACAACAGTAGACTTGAACGAGAAGCCAGAACCCGCTTCGCCTGGTTTGATACGGTAATCGATCTTACCGAACTGACCAGAACCACCAGATTGCTTCTTGTGCGTGTAGCTATCTTCAATTGCTTGAGTGATAGTTTCACGGTAAGCAACTTGAGGAGCACCTACAGTTAGGTCAACGCCGTATGTACGCTTAAGGATATCTACCTTGATGTCTAGGTGAAGTTCACCCATACCTTTCAGGATAGTTTCGCCAGTCTCTTCGTCAGTCTCAACTTGGAAAGATGGATCTTCTGCAACCATTTTACCGATCGCGATACCCATTTTCTCAGAGCCGCCTTTATCTTTTGGAGATACAGCGATAGAGATTACTGGAGTTGGGAATACCATTGGCTCAAGTGTCACTGGGTGCTTAGGATCACATAGAGTGTGACCAGTTTGCACGTTCTTCATACCAACGATCGCGATGATGTCACCAGCTTGTGCGCTAGTTAGTTCGTTACGGTCGTCTGCTTGCATCTCAACCATACGGCCAACACGCTCAGTCTTGCCAGTGAATGAGTTAAGAATCGTGTCACCTTTGTTCAGTTTACCAGAGTAAATACGAACGAAAGTTAGAGCACCGAAGCGGTCATCCATGATTTTGAATGCAAGCGCTTTGAAAGTTTCATCTGCAGAAACGATAGCGTGTTCGCCAGTTTCTTCGCCAGCTTCGTCCATTAGAGGTTGAGGATCAACTTCAGTTGGAGCTGGTAGGTAATCTACAACAGCGTCAAGAACGATTTGTACGCCCTTGTTCTTGAATGCAGAACCACAGAAAGTTGGGAAGAATGCTAGGTCACGAGTACCTTTACGGATACAACGCTTAATGTCTTCGATAGAAGGCTCTTCACCTTCCATGTAAGCTTCCATTAGGTCATCGTCTTGCTCTACAGCAGTTTCGATTAGCTCTTCACGGTATTGCTCTACGTCGTCTACCATGTCCGCAGGAACATCTAGAATTTCGTAGTTTTCAGGAAGACCAGTGTCATCCCAAACGTATGCTTTACGGCTTAGAAGGTCTACAACACCCACGAATTCATCTTCGCGGCCGATTGGTAGAACCATAACTAGAGGAGTAGCACCTAGAACGTTTTTAACTTGGTCAACAACGTTGTAGAAATCTGCACCCATACGGTCTAGTTTGTTAACGAAGATCAGACGAGATACTTCTGATTCGTTAGCGTAGCGCCAGTTAGTTTCTGATTGTGGTTCAACACCACCAGAACCACAGAATACACCGATACCGCCATCAAGCACTTTAAGAGAACGGTATACTTCAACTGTGAAGTCAACGTGTCCAGGAGTATCGATAACGTTTAGACGGTGACCGTTCCAGAAACAGCTTACAGCTGCTGATTGGATAGTAATTCCGCGCTCAGCTTCCTGTTCCATGAAGTCAGTCGTTGATTCGCCATCATGTACTTCACCAGTCTTGTGGATTTGACCAGTTAGCTTAAGGATACGCTCAGTGGTAGTTGTTTTACCCGCATCAACGTGCGCGAAAATACCAATGTTTCTGTATTTCGATAAATCTGCCATTGTCTTACTCTGTTAATAGGATATAAAATGCGCGCAGAGTATATCACAATCTGTGAGGACTGATAGCTTTGCATGCATTTGGGACTAAAAAACTTTGCCTTTTCTCTACGTAGAGGAAAAGGCTCGCTGTAGAAACAATCTCAAATGATTGTTTAGTTTAGTGCTAACTTAAAGTGAAAATAGCGTTTAAGTTAGACTGAATTGCTGCTGTATAGATTAGCTGAAGTGAGTTCAATTACAACTCATCAAACGCATTAATTGCCTCTGATAATTTTTTCACACCGTGAATCTGCATTCCGGGAATACCCCCTTTCGGCATGTTGGCCGCTGGGACGATCGCTTTCTTAAAGCCATGTTTAAATGCCTCATTAAGGCGCTCTTGTCCGCTCGGCACCGGTCGAATCTCACCCGCTAGGCCTACTTCGCCAAATACCACCACATCTTTTGGTAATGCCCGGTCTCTGAAACTTGAAAGTAGCGCCATCACCAACGCAAGATCAGCACTGGTTTCGGTTACTTTAACACCACCGACGACATTCACAAACACATCTTGATCAGCCATTTGTAAGCCGCCGTGTTTATGCAGCACGGCTAACAACAAAGAAAGCCGGTTTTGTTCTAGGCCAACAGCGACACGGCGCGGGTTCGCCAGCTGGGAATAATCCACCAACGCTTGGATTTCAACAAGCAGTGGACGCGTACCTTCCCATACCACCATCACCGAACTGCCCGAAGTTTCTTCTTCACCGCGAGACAAGAAAATAGCCGATGGATTACTGACTTCTTTTAGCCCTTGACCTGTCATGGCAAACACACCCAGTTCATTGACCGCACCAAAACGGTTTTTGTGGCTGCGCAGCGTTCTAAAGCGACTGTCAGTTCCACCATCTAATAGAACTGAGCAGTCAATAATGTGCTCAAGCACTTTAGGCCCCGCTAGGGTGCCGTCTTTCGTCACGTGTCCAACTAAGAATACCGCAACGTTGTTTTGTTTGGCATAGCGCGTTAATGCGGTTGCTGATTCACGAACCTGAGCCACACTGCCCGGCGAAGATTGAACATCAGCAACGTGCATCACCTGGATAGAGTCGATAACCATGATCTTTGGCTGCTCTTTTTCAGCGACCTGACAGATCTTATCGACGTTGGTTTCAGAGAGCATTTTTAGGTGATCTTTCGGTAAACCTAGCCTTGAAGCCCGCATCGCGACTTGCTGCAATGATTCTTCCCCTGTCACATAGAGTGTCGGTAATTGAGAAGAAAGCAGACACATGGTTTGCAACAGCAGCGTTGATTTACCCGCGCCGGGGTTACCACCAATCAGGATCGCAGCACCCGGTACCACCCCCCCACCGAGCACGCGGTCCAGCTCTTTAAAACCACTGCTAAAGCGCGGCACTTCTTGCAGGTCAATTTCCGATAAAGTCTGAACGTTTGATTCTGTTGCACCACCAGCATAACCGGTTAATCTTTCATTCCGTGCAACCTGAGGAGAAGCGGCTAACCTAACTTCTGTAATTGTGTTCCAAGCACCACATGCATTGCACTGTCCCTGCCAACGTGGAAAGTCAGCCCCACAGTCATTACACACATAAGCTCGCTTTGCCTTAGCCATAAAACCTCAATAATTTGCTGGGTAACGGATCAATCTTGTTATTTTGTGAGTTCGTTGACCATACCGATTAAAATAAACGTTGCAGTAGCGTCTCGAATACCTAAAAATCAAATATAACTTGTCGATAACAATAAAGTACCGTCCATTCTAACAAGAAAAGTATGCAGCAATCTGAAATTTTATCTATAGCAGAGCGACTTATCCCGGCTTACCACGCCGAAGATTTTGAATTCCTTCTTTCTCAACTGACAGAAGGCGAATCACCGTCTTTAAAGCTGCTGGTTAAAATGGAACTGAACCGTATCATGGCTCCTTGCACTAAGAGCATTGATTTGCGAGGGCGTATTGATAATGAATGTCGCCAGTTCACGATTGACGGCCGTAAACACTGGCTTGATGACATCGCCTTAAATGCCTACCAACGCGGCACCAAGAAATTTAAAAGCTACACCGAAGGGGCTTGGGAGTTAGTGATGGCTCCAAGAATGCAACCCTTAGCTGAGCGCGTTAAAGTCGCCTCTCAAGGCGACTGCAATATCACCAACTCGAATAGCCCTTATGAAGCCGAAGCTATTAACTTAGGCTATGACTTAAAACGGAAAGAAAACCGACTCAAAATCAGCTCTCAGGTTGCAATCTCGACCTCGAAAGGCGATAACCTGCACGGTGTCACTGTCGATATTTCACCGTCGGGCGCAAAATTTAAAGTGCCGACCGCCTTTAAATATAGTCTTGGTGAGGTCATCAGCGTTAAATTTAGCGAGCTCATTGAAAAATCTCTGGAGGCTAATGTCAACCAAGCGCTCAAGTTTCGCGTACTCGGAATTGATGAATCCTACGAGAACAATGCAGTTAAGTTCTTAAGAACCATAAAAGTCAGTGATAGCGATATATTGGCTCGTTTAATAAACGAATCTTTAAATAGTGACAATAAAAAAAACAGTCACGAGAACCAAGACAAAATAATTCGTGCACGTACTCGAGGTATTGAGCATGCCTATTTGAAGCACACCTGTAACCTTCCGCTATTCTTTAGTGGCAGTGAATTAAAGCTTGCCCTACTCACCGGTAACAACCAGCCACTATGGCAATACTGGCACGACGAGCGAAACCAACAAGCTTTAGGTACTCTGTTCAACGCACAGCGCATGAGCTTACTGGTAAAGCCTGGACTAAAGGGAACCAGTAACGTCATCTACTCTTTTACCCATGAGCATCAAAATAAAGTTTTGTACTATTCAATGATGCTGCCTGAAGCCTCTAGGGAACAAAGACAACTGTTCTGGCACATTGGTGGTAAACGTAAAAGTTGGAAGGCGTTCAAGTTTTCGGTTTTCGAGCTGTCCGATACCGAAAGAGAAGCCTTAGCCAATCACTCAAATACGCTGGCTCAAAGCTCAGAAAAACTGACACATTGCGGCATTTTGCAAGAAATCGGAGATCACGAAAGTGCCGCAGATTATCTATTGAGTGAGAAGCCCAGAATTCCAAGCAGTGAACTGAATCGCTTCCGTCATCCTCGAGCTGTCATGGGTAATATCCAAAGTATCTATTTCGATTCTCAATCTCGCCGCAAAGAACCGAGATACCAGTTCAAGTCGCCGTTGCAATTGACCTCTCAAGATGGGGTAGCAGCGAATGGCCACACCCTAGATATCTCAAAGCGAGGACTAAGCCTGACACTTGAGCAGCCGATGGTGCTCAAGATAAACGATCCAGTATTAGTGAATTTCAATGAGCTACAGCTCTACGATAAAAAGCTGCCACTCAACACAGTGCCTTACCATGTCATACGCGTCAGCCCGAATGGACGCACCGTGCAGTTAGTGATTGCTGAAAATGCCAAAACAATGCGTACCATCGCATTCTTAAACGGTCTCATCGATCAAAATCAAAGTAAGCTGTCCAAGAAACAAGAGATATTGCCGACACATTCACTACTCGAATCTCTGCACAATATACTGCTCAGCAAGATGGTCAGTAATCCGATCTTTATTGATAAGCCGAGTTCAACACTGCGCTGTAAGATTATTGGCGTGAACTTTCCATTGAATAAACCCTTAGCTCTATTGGCAAAGCTTGGTCACAATCAGAAGTTTTCACTAGAACCGATTTTTAAAGGGCACTCTAACTCTCTGTTGGCGGAACCACTAAAAAAAATTGAAGGCGCAGAGCCTAAACATCATGAAGTATACATTGCATCGGTGAAATTCGGAGACACCATCCAATCGGTGCATACCAAACTGGTGAAAGATTTCGCTTCGGTCAAAGAACGAATTTTATTCATAAAAAAAGCGCAGCACTTAGGGGATATATACATACTGCGAGTCACGACAGCACCAATCTTTAACCCCTTAACGAGCCTTTTCCAATCGGATCTGGAAGAACTTACACGCATCAGTATGCATCAAGCAAAGAAGCTAGAAAATGAGATTACCGCTTTTATTGGCTATGGTGAGATAGAAGATATTACCGATGAAGTACTGATTCGATTAGAGCTGACACGCTAGCTTCGAACCATGTTTAAACTTAAATATGAAAATAGAAAAGCAGGCTGATAGCCTGCTTTTTTGTATCTGTTATACCGTCCTAAATATAATTAAGGCTTCACTTGCCAACTGATTTTTTGCTGCTTAGCTAGTACACCAGACAAGATACAAAGTACGCCACCTAGCCCTGAATAACGGACTGCAGTTTGAGCTTGCTGTTCTACCTTTGGTTTCGCGTGGTAAGCAATACCTAACCCCGCCGCCTCCATCATCAACAAGTCATTGGCACCATCGCCCACAGCAACGGTATTGTGCAATTCTAGCTCATACTCTTCCGCCAGTTCGACTAATATATCGGCTTTGGTTTGTGCAGAAACCACATCACCCAACACTTCACCTGTCAATTTACCCTTAACGATTTCTAAAGTATTCGACTGAGCATGATCTAGGTCTAGCGTGTCTTTTAAGTAATCAGAGAAGTAAGTAAAGCCACCCGATGCGATAGCGGTTTTCCAACCCAGTTTGTTAAGCGTGTTCACAAGTCCAACTAAATCCGGCATGAAAGGCAGTGATTGACGTACTTGCTCTAGAATCGACTCATCAGCACCTTTCAACGCTCCAACTCGTTGGCGCAGGCTTTGTTCGAAATCTAACTCACCTTGCATAGCACGCTCTGTAATTTCAGAGACTAGCTCACCTACTCCAGCGAGTTTGGCTATTTCATCGATACACTCGATTTGAATCGCTGTGGAATCCATATCCATCACAATCAAACCCGGATTAGATAAATCTGGTACTTCGCTAAGGCAAGCATAATCAAGCTTCAGAGCCTGTAGGATTTCTTCATGCGCTGGCGTTAGATTGCCAGACATCAATGCCACTTCGTAATGCCCAACTTTCCACGTATCTAAAATTGTGTTGTAAGTGCCTGTGAAAAAGTCGATGTCATCGAAAGATTGCGGTGATAAGTACTCGCCGAATACTATCCAATTGGCTTTAGCTTTAGCGAGTTGAGAAGCGAAACGAGTCTCGGGGAGTCGAGTTAATAATGTGGTATGCCTTTTCATCGGCAGATATTTCTGAGCGTCCATGTGTATGATTCCTAATTAACTATGCTAAACGTTAACCTATTGCAATTTGAAAACGCAAGTCTCAATATGTCTTAATCATAACATTTGTTTATTTCAGGCTTCGTGAAACATGAATGAATCATTGTTCTCAATACGCAACGCTTTACGAATGCTAGCCCTTATCTTGCTGGCTACCATGTTCGTTGTCACAATCAAAAATACGGTCGTGATCAGTAAAGGCAACGAGAAGATCCAAGCGAAACAGTTGGAAACGCTGACTAAGCTGCTTATCTCTCAAGCATCACTTTCAGCCAGCAAAATGATCACCCAACAAGATCAAGAGCGATTGCTTGATCTGACCAATCAGCTGTCTCAAGATCGACTGGTGTTCGATACCACCATCTATGATGCAGAGGGGGTTCGGCTAGCTTCAAGTGAAAAAGCGCTCTCGGTACGCGAGGTACTGGGGTTAGATACGCCACTTTCAACGGCCAGTATTGGCAGACAGCAATTAGTCGAACCGATTTATTCACCGGAAAAGGCAATCATCGGTTTTATTCGTGTGACCTTTGAAACCGGTAAAGTGACTGCAATTTCTGATCACCATTATCGTAAGAGCGATCGCTATATGATCGGGATGGTTTTGATGGGTTTTGTCAGTGGTGTGCTCTTTATCATGCTGATTCGAAAACGACGAACTCAGTCAGGAGAGAACTTACTGCTTAAGAATGTAAACTTATAGCAGACTGACTCTGGCACAGAATAAAAAGCCCCGACGCTCAGGCAGCGTCGGGGCTTTTTGTTATCTATTCGCTTATCAAGCTAAGACAAATTTCTATGTCTTATCAAGTAGTATTATTCTTGGTCACCAAGCAGCACAGAGTCAAGTGCGATAACCATCATATCGTTGAAAGTCGTTTGACGCTCATCTGATGTGGTTTGCTCACCGGTTTTGATGTGATCAAACACAGTACAGATAGTCAGAGCTTTCGCGCCATATTCAGCACACACACCATAGATACCGGCTGCTTCCATCTCAACACCGACAATGCCGTATTTGTCCATAACATCGAACATTTCAGGATCTGGCGTGTAGAAGAGTTCAGCAGAGAACATGTTACCGACTTTGACTTCAACCCCAAGAGCTTTAGCAGCGTCTTCGGCTGCACGTACCATTTTGTAGTCTGCAATAGCGGCAAAATCATGATCTTTAAAGCGGATACGGTTTACTTTTGAGTCGGTACATGCACCCATGCCGATCACCACATCACGCACTTTAATATCTTCACTAACAGCACCACAGCTGCCAACTCGGATGATCTTTTTCACACCAAAGTCTTTGATAAGCTCCGTTACGTAAATAGAACACGATGGAATCCCCATACCGTGTCCCATTACCGAAATCTTACGGCCTTTGTAAGTCCCTGTGTAGCCAAACATGTTACGAACATCGCACACTTGAACCACATCTTCTAAGAAGGTCTCTGCGATGTATTTTGCTCGTAGTGGGTCACCCGGCATCAATACAACATCTGCAAATGCACCCATTTCGGCATTAATATGTGGAGTAGCCATTGAAAATATCCTTCATCTCAAAATAAACAAGAAAAGAGAGAAATTTCTCTCTTTTATTTACCAATTATAAAAAGCTTGTACCGTGTCCCATTGGCGATGTACCAAAGTAAGACGCTAAACTTTGACCGATATCCGCAAAGGTATCGCGGCGACCTAAAGAACCCGCAGGCACTTTTTTTCCGTAAACAATCACAGGGATATGCTCACGAGTATGGTCTGTACCAGGCCATGTCGGATCGCAACCGTGATCGGCCGTCAGGATCAGCACATCATCTTCTTTCATCATATCGATGACTTCATTGATACGACCATCAAAGTACTCAAGCGCGGCGGCGTAACCTGCAACATCACGACGGTGTCCGTATGCTGAGTCGAAATCAACGAAGTTCGTAAATACGATCGTGTTATCACCCGCTTCATTGATCGCATCTTTGGTTGCTTCAAATAGCGCAGGGATACCGGTCGCTTTGGTTTTCTGGGTGATACCACAACCTGCATAGATATCAGAGATCTTACCGATTGAGTGAACGTTGCCGCCCTTCTCATCAACCAGTTTCTGAAGAACCGTTGCCGCAGGTGGCTCAACAGAGAGGTCGCGACGGTTGCCAGTACGCTCAAATTGACCTTTACCTAGGCCGATGAACGGGCGCGCGATAACACGACCGATGTTGTACTCTTCTAGCTCTTCACGCGCGATCTGGCAAAGATCTAATAGCTTTTGCAGACCGAATGTCTCTTCGTGACAAGCGATCTGGAATACAGAATCCGCAGAAGTATAGAAGATAGGCAAGCCTGTCTTCATGTGCTCTTCACCTAGATTATCTAAGATTTCAGTGCCCGATGAATGGCAGTTACCTAGGAAACCAGACAAACCTGCACGCTCAAGAATGCGATCAGTCAGCTCTTTAGGGAAGCTGTTCTCTTTGTCGGTGAAGTAGCCCCAGTCAAACAGTACCGGTACACCCGCGATTTCCCAGTGACCTGATGGTGTGTCTTTACCAGAAGACAGTTCAGCCGCATGTCCATATGCGCCAATGATTTCAGTGTCGGCATCCATACCAGCAGCAAAGTGCCCGGTCGACTCTTTGTGAGCCATCGCTAAACCTAGCTTAGACAGGTTTGGTAGCGTCAGTGTGCCTTTACGATCTGCATTGTCTGCAAGACCTTGTTCACAATGTTCAGCGATGTGGCCCATAGTGTCTGAACCTACATCACCGAATTTGTCTGCATCCGCTGTCTCACCGATGCCGAATGAATCTAAAACTAAAATAAATGCTCTTTTCATTTTCTTCACCAACTTATTGCTCTTTGCACCAGCGCTTTTGATTATCGGTATACGCGAGGTATACCGATAGTGGTTATTTACACGTCTTCAGAACGAATCTGACGGTAAACGTCTGGTGTTGCGGTATATTCGCCACCGACAGTAATTGCATTTTGTAATGCCGTTGCCGCTTCTTGCCACTGTTGCTCGTTGCGAGCATGAATCATTGCTAATGGTTTCTCATCGCTTGCCACTTCGCCAAGACGAATGAAGCTATCGAAACCGACTGCGTAATCAATGCTGTCCGTTGCTACGCGACGACCACCGCCCATACCAACGACAGCCATACCAATAGCACGAGTATCCATTGCCGATACCACACCGCTTTCTAGCGCGTACACTGGCTTAACAATTTCTGCTTTTTCTAGGTAGTTATCGTAGTTTTCTACGAAGTCTGCTGGACCACCAAGGCCCGCAACCATTTTACCGAAGCACTCTGCTGCTTTACCGTTACCTAGCACTGCCATCAGTTTTTCGCGTGCTTCTTCTGAATCTTTTGCAAGGTTGCCAAGTACTAGCATTTCAGCACACGATGCCATCGTAATTTCTAGCAAACGTGGGTTACGGTATTCACCCGTTAGGAATTGAACCGCTTCACGTACTTCTACTGCGTTACCCGCTGAAGAAGCCAGAACTTGGTTCATGTCGGTTAGGATTGCTGTTGTCTTAGTACCTGCACCGTTTGCTACTGCAACGATCGATTTCGCTAGCTCTTCAGACGCTTCGTAAGTCGGCATGAATGCACCTGAACCTACTTTTACATCCATCACTAGAGAGTCAAGGCCAGCAGCCAGTTTCTTAGATAGGATTGAAGCTGTGATTAGTGAGATATTGTCTACTGTTGCTGTGATATCACGAGTCGCGTAAACACGCTTATCAGCAGGCGCTAGATCACCCGTTTGACCGATGATCGCTACGCCAGCATCTTTAGTGACTTCACCGAACACATCGTTGGTTGGTGTAATATTGTAACCAGGGATAGATTCAAGCTTGTCTAGCGTACCGCCAGTGTGACCTAAACCACGACCAGAGATCATTGGAACAAAACCACCACATGCTGCCACCATAGGGCCAAGCATTAGAGAAGTGACGTCACCAACACCACCAGTAGAGTGTTTATCAACGATTGGGCCAGCAAAGTTCATGTGGCTCCAGTCAATCACCATGCCTGAGTCGCGCATTGCACACGTTAGTGCGATACGCTCTGGCATTGTCATTTCGTTAAAGAAGATAGCCATTGCGAATGCTGCAATTTGGCCTTCAGAAACCGTGTTTTTAGCGACACCTTGAATGAAGAAGTTAATTTCTTCAGCAGTTAGGACCGGCGTTTTTCAAGGTAGTTGTCATCATTTGCTTACTTATTAAGCAGCTTCTCTTTCTGGGTTTAGGTGTACTTC
>NZ_CANLBV010000109.1 GCF_947488985.1 uncultured Vibrio sp. | reverse complement strand
GCGATACTAGCTCAGTTGGTAGAGCGCAACCTTGCCAAGGTTGAGGTCATCGGTTCGAACCCGATGTATCGCTCCAGCTTTCTTCTAAAAGCTATTCAGACTCTTTAGAGCACCGTGTTTTCTTTAGATCACAGTGTTTAAAGAGGACCTAAGGGTCACGCTCTTTCTTTAATGCTGCGAAGCATAATCCCCCCAAAAAGCAAATAATCCTCCATCATGGTGGATATTTTTTTGTCTTAAATATTTCTTAGCAACTGGAATGCTAGTAAACATCAGGTCTCTGAAGCAGATACTTGAGGTTTTTCATATCTATAAACAGACTTATCCACAAAATGTTAGATGTGGATAACTTGGTTGATAAAGTTGTTTCAGGCTTAATTATTTACGCTTCCCAAAAAGATCTTTCTTGTTTTCAATATATTAGCTAAAACGCATTTTCCTTAACTTGTTGTTTTGTATGACTTTTGTGCTAGGTGTTGAACTTCATAAAGGATCGTTAACTTGTTGTTTTTTGATCCTAATCATTTATCGGTGCTGTGTTTAACTTTACACAGCTGTCGAAAGTTAATGAGAGAACTGAATTTTTTCCACATTATTAAAAGTGAGAACAAGGTCAAACATTGTTCTCACTTTATGTGTAAAGAGTCAGCTTAAATCGTGGGTTGGCTTAGTCGGTTGGTGTTTTCTATAACGAACGAACTCAATAGAAGAATTAAATAACTAGGCGTCTCTTGGTAAGCCTTTTTCGACAATACGGATCAGTCGATGCTTTTTAGTCGCTATTTTGCTATTACCTGGTCGCGCACTGCTATTACCTGGTCGCGCACTGCTATTACCTTGTCGCGCACTGCTATCAGCTTGCCTTGTGTTACTAGCGCCTTGCTGCACACTAATAGGTAACTGCTGTCGTTGTTTTTGCAAGGCCCACTCAATATGCACATCCAGCATCTCATTCAACCCTAGGTGCGACTCTAGTGTTTCAACTATGCGTTGCTGAAAGGGCGCGTTACCCATTGCAACAAAGATATTACGCAGCCACTGGGTGTGGCCGATACGTCTGATTGCCGAGCCTTCCATTTTCTTGAGAAAGGTGGCTTCGTCCCAGCTTGCAAGAGACACCAGATCAGATTCTTCGAAATCTTCTCTACGATGGAAATCTTTTTGCTCTGTGAGTTCGGCATGGCGGTTCCATGGGCACACTAACTGACAATCGTCGCAGCCGTAGATACGGTTGCCAATCGCCTCTCGATACTCTTCCGGGATCACCCCATCAAACTCAATGGTTAGATATGAGATGCATTTGCGCGCATCGACGATGCCATCATCAATAATGGCACCGGTTGGGCAAGAGGTGATGCATGCGGTGCATTTACCACATTGATTGGTACTCGGTTCATCAACGGGAAGAGCGAGGTTAACTAATAGCTCTCCGAGGAAGAACCAAGAGCCTGCGTCTTTATCAAGAATGAGTGAGTGTTTGCCTGTCCAGCCAAGCCCGGCTTTTTGAGCAAGCGGTCTTTCTAAAATAGGTGCAGAGTCAACGAAAGGACGTGAGTCTAGCCCTTCGATCTCTTGCTCGATTTTTTGTCCCAGTTTTTTCAGCTGATTACGAAATAGTTTGTGGTAATCACGGCCCAATGAATAGCGGCTAATGTAACCTTGAGTGCTGTCGCTGAGGTTAGCGGCAAATTGCGCTTGTGGTGGTAGATAGTTCATTCGGGCGCTGATCACTCGAACGGTACCCGGGTGAAGCTCATTGGCGCGTGCGCGCATCATTCCATGGCGAGCCATCCAATCCATCTCACCGTGATAGCCGGCATCGAGCCATGCTTGCAGTGCCGCTTCATGTGAGCTTAAATCAATATCGCAGATACCCACTTTTTGAAAGCCTAATTCTTTCCCCCAAATTTTAATTTTTTCAGCAAGATGGTCTAGATTCATGGCTTGATTCTTATCGATTAAAATTAGGTTAGGCAAAAATGGGAGCGGATCTTAACGGATCTTAGCAGTGCTGACCAGAACAGACGCGTTTTAGGCTGTATTTTTCATAGAACTTACACTTGAGTGCTTGTCTCTCAAAAGCATCACGGTTTACTATTCTTGTTCTTTTGATTTTTATATAGTCAACGATCGATTTTTAGAGAATGCATTCATGAGCACTAAACAATTTATTTTGGAAGATGAACAGGCAACGATTCAATTAGGTACGGAGCTTTCTAATCTTTGCTCACAGCAGACGACAATTTATCTGCATGGTGATCTTGGTGCCGGTAAAACGACATTCAGTCGCGGCTTTGTGAAAGCACTTGGCCATCAAGGAAATGTAAAGAGCCCAACGTATACTCTAGTGGAACCTTATCAACTTGCCGATTGGCAGGTATACCACTTTGATCTGTATCGCTTAGCTGATCCTGAAGAATTGGAGTTCATGGGGATCCGTGATTACTTTACGCCGGATGCGATCTGTTTGGTGGAATGGCCAGAGAAAGGCTATGGAATGCTACCGGAAGCGGACTTAGATATTGATATTCGTTATCAAGACGATCACCGTATTGTTTCTTTAACCGCGAATAGTGAATACGGGCAGCGCTTACTGAGTCAGTTGGAGTTATGTTGATTTATAAACGTTTTTTTTCTTCAGTAGCCGTGTTGGCTGCTGTTTTTTCGGTGCTGTTCTCTTCCCTTGCGGCTGCAAACTCACTGCAAAGCTTGAGGGTTTGGCCTTCCCCGCAAGAAACACGTGTGGTTATCGACTTAAAATCAGAAGCGGACTTTAGCTATTTCACTTTGAGTAGCCCAAGTCGTTTAGTCGTCGATCTAAAAAATACCGTTCTGGCAACTAACTTACCTGTGGTGGTGAAAGACAGTCCGGTTCTCTCACAGATCCGCAAAAGCTCACCGCCAGAAAAAAGCACTTATCGTTTAGTGTTTGAATTGAAGAAGGCGTCACCAGCTGAGCTCTTTAAGCTCAGCCCTACGCCTGGTGGTCAATACGGGCACCGTTTGGTGATCGACCTACCTCATGGTGCGGCCAGTACAACCCCATCGACCGTGAGTAAGCCAACGGTAAGTAAAGAGGTCAAGCCGGTTAAGCGTCAGAAAGATATCCTGATTGTGATTGACCCAGGCCACGGCGGTGAAGATCCCGGTTCGATTGGTCCGTCGGGCAAATATGAAAAAAATACGGTACTGAGTATTTCCAGACAGGTGGCAGCGAAATTAAATGCCGTGCCAGGGGTTAAAACGCGCATGACTCGTAATGGGGACTATTTCGTGAACCTCAATCGCCGAGTGGCAATCGCGCGTGAAAATGAGGCTCACCTGTTGATCTCGATTCATGCTGATGCCTTTACCACGCCTCAGCCAAGAGGTGGTTCGGTCTTTGTATTGAATACTCGACGCGCGAACACTGAAATTTCACGTTGGATCGAGAACAAAGAGAAGCAGTCTGAGTTATTGGGTGGCAGTGGCGCAGCTTTTACAGGCAATATTGATGATAAAAATGTCAACCAAACACTGCTGGACTTACAGTTTAGTCACTCTCAAAAAGAGGGCTATAAACTGGCGACGAAAATACTGTCTGAAATGGGTAAGGTATCCAAGCTGCATAACAGCAAGCCGATTAACACCAGCTTAGCGGTATTACGTTCACCCCAGATCCCATCGGTATTGGTTGAGACGGGTTTTATTTCGAATCCTGCGGAAGAGAGGCTGCTGTTTCAGCGCTCGCACCAAGATAAGCTTGCGACCGCAATCACCACAGCAGTCGTGAAATATTTAAAGGCGAATCCTCCTGAAGGGATCGTTTTGTCGAATGCAGCGTCTTCGACGGCGAGTGTCGGCCAGCATAAGGTGTCTCGTGGTGAGTCTTTGTCTGTGATTGCAAGCCAATATGGCACCTCAACACAGGCGTTGATGTCATTCAATAACCTGAAATCGAGCAGCCTAGCGATTGGCCAAATCATTAAGATCCCAAGCAGTGCACAAGGCTCATCATCAAGCCGTTCTGTGCAAACCAAGACCATAACCCATACGGTGAAGTCTGGTGAGTACTTAGGTAAAATCGCTAGCCGCTACAAGGTGTCAGTGGCGGACATTAAACGTGAGAACAGTTTGAAATCTGAAACACTGAAAGTGGGTCAGAAGTTACGTATTTCGGTTGAGGTGAAAGCATTGCCTTTGCGTAAACATAAAGTCGCACGAGGCGATTACCTAGGTAAGATCGCCGCCAAGTACGGGGTGAGCGTTGACGGTATCCGTAAAGCGAATAACTTACGATCGGATGGCCTTGCTGTGGGACAGGTGTTGGTGATTCCACACAAATAGCGAGTTCACAGAATATCTAGTTAATAAAAGAGCTAGTTCACAAAAGAGCGATACCATAAATAGCCACACAAACCGTCTTTAATATTTAGAATGGCAGTAAGGTAGCGATACATATGACGATCAAAATACTGCCAGCTCGGTTAGCGAACCAAATCGCAGCAGGGGAAGTGGTAGAAAGACCTGCTTCTGTCGTGAAAGAGCTGGTTGAGAACAGCTTGGATTCCGGTGCCACTCGTATCGATATTGATATCGAGAAAGGAGGCGCTAAGATGATCCGTGTTCGTGATAACGGGAAGGGCATCGTCAAAGATGAGCTTGCTTTGGCATTGAGTCGTCATGCTACCTCCAAAATTCATACTCTTGATGATCTTGAGGCGATCGTTAGCCTTGGTTTCCGTGGTGAAGCACTAGCGAGTATTAGTTCGGTTGCGCGTTTAACCATGACGTCACGCCCGACCACTCAAGATCAAGCTTGGGCTGCACACAGTGAAGGCCGTGATATGCAGGTGAAACTGCAACCTGCGGCGCACCCGATTGGTACCTCAGTCGAGGTGTTGGATCTGTTTTTCAACACACCCGCAAGGCGTAAATTCTTACGTACCGAGAAAACAGAATTTACCCACATTGATGAGTTACTTAAGCGAATTGCCTTGAGCCGCTTTGATGTGACGATCAACCTACGTCACAATGGCAAAATGATTCGCCAGTATCGCGCGGCCAAAACACAAGTACAGGCAGAAAAGCGCATTGCGGCTGTTTGTGGCAACCCTTTTGTCCGCCATATGCTCAAGATTGAGCTAGAGCATCAAGGGTTAAAACTGCACGGTTGGATCACCACACCTGAAGGGGCAAGGCAGCAAAGCGATCTGCAATACTGCTATGTGAATGGCCGTATGATGCGCGATAAGCTGATTAATCATGCGATTCGTCAAAGCTATGAAACCAGTCTGCGTCCAGATCAGTTTGCGACCTATGTGTTGTTCATTGAACTCGATCCGCATCAAGTGGACGTCAATGTTCACCCAGCCAAACATGAAGTGCGGTTTCATCAAGCTCGTCTTGTGCATGACTTTATTTATCAGGCATTGAGTGATGGCCTAGCACAAAGTAAGCAAATCGCAGCTGCGCCAGTCAATCAGTCGGCGTTTCATCAATCAGCGTTTCATCAATCGGCTCTTGAACAGTCAGCTTGTCATCAGTCAACGGGCCATCAATCAGAAGGGCCAATTGATCAACAAGGTAGCTCGAACTCTGATGCAGGTGATGTGAGTGATACAGGTAAGGTAAGTGATACAGGTAATGTAAGTGATACAGGTAATGTAAGTGATACAGGTAATGTAAGTGATACAGGTAATGTGGCAAGCTTCTCTGAGCCAGAGAGCACCGTGCTTAACCACTCGGATCACACGCAGGTCTCTGACAGGGTGCGATACGCCATTGAGCAGACGCCAGCCTACCCGAGAAAAGCAGGAATCGAGCCTCTTGATGACAGCCCTCAGCGCAGTGTGAATGATGGTGGTCAGCACTATGATGCATTTGTTAGTCAAGAGCCTCTAGTTAGCCAAGATCCCCTAGTTAACCACGATCCCCTAGTTAACCAAGAGTCATTCGTTAACGCTAATCAAGCCTTACCGTCTAGCAGGGGCTCTTCATCGAATATAAGTTCATCCGCTGATATAGGTTCGTCACCTAAAACGGATGCGTCTGCTCGTGAAACCAGCTTTACCGGATCGCCTTATCAGGAGTGGATAGAGTCTCGACCTGCACCTAAAAAAGAAAAAGAGCCACAGCAATATCATGGTGAGCCCGCGCCCTCTAAGCGAGAAGTGAAGGCTTACAAAGAGCTTTTGAAAACGCCGAACTTTGATGGCCAAACGCTGGCACCTTCACTTTCTCAAGACCAGGTGGCATCAGCCCCCGTCATTGATACTCAACCTATTCAGGCGGGCTCGAATCACCAGAAGTCGATGGCTGAAAACCTTCCGACTGACAAGCCGATTGCAGATAAAGCAAGAGTCCCCGTGACAGGTTTAGGTAAAGCGGTCTCGGTTGTGGATCGTCAATACCTTGTGATGGGGGGGAAAAGCGGTTGTGTGCTGGTTTCACTGGCTAAGGCTGAATTATTGCGTGTTGTCGGTCAACTGGATACACGGACTGGCGCGCTAAAAAAACAACCATTATTGGTGCCGTTATCGCTTAAAATTGGCCGCGATTTGGTTGAGGTGGCTAAGGCATTAAGCCCAACATTGATGCGACTGGGTATTGAACTTAAGGTACGCAACAGTGAGGCGGTGATGGTGATGGGCGTCCCTTCTCCTTTGAGGCAGCAAAATTTACAAATTTTGATCCCAGATCTGTTATCTTACGCGGCTTCGATAAGCGCTCAGGCTGTCGATCCGCATAGCGTTGATGTTGCGAAAGGTCTATTACCCGCGCTGACCAATTGGATCGGGATTCAAACGGCACAAGTAAAAAGCGACTACACTTTATCTGAAGCCGTTCAATTAGTTGGGGAACTTGAACAACTTTGGCATGGTCTACTGCCACTCGATGATCCGGGGTTTGTTAACGCGCTCGATTTTTCCGCTACGATAGCCGCATTTATCGACGAGTTTTAGTGACTAAATTTGCTTATCAGTTGAGTTACGCAATACTTGAGTGAGAGACAAGCTAGGCTGCTTACGTTTACTGTCACAGCGAGATAATACTGTTGCAACGAGATAGTACAGCGACAACGACATTTTTGTTCGCGACATACAGCCTTTGCTTACAGGGGCGATAACAGAGAAACCAATACAAAATATAATGACTGAAAAATTACCTTTAGCGTTGTTTTTAATGGGCCCAACGGCATCAGGCAAAACAGATTTAGCTATCCGCTTACGCCAAAAATACCCGGTTGAGATCATCAGTGTGGATTCAGCACTGATCTACAAAAGCATGGATATTGGTACCGCTAAACCGGATGCCGAAGAGCTTGCGCTCGCCCCTCATCGCTTGATTGATATTCTGGATCCGAGCGAAGCGTACTCTGCCGCAGACTTTCGTCGTGATGCGATCAATGAAATGAATAGCATTGTCGCGCAAGGCAAAATTCCGCTACTTGTTGGTGGTACCATGCTGTATTACAAGGCATTGTTGGAAGGTTTATCGCCACTACCGGCCGCCGATAAAGAGGTTCGAAATCAGATTGAGGCGGAATCTATCGAGCAAGGCTGGCAAGCGCTGCACGACCAATTAAGAGAGATTGATCCCGTATCCGCTGAAAGAATACACCCAAATGATCCACAAAGGCTTTCAAGGGCATTGGAAGTTTACCGAATTTCGGGTAAAACATTAACAGAGCTAACTCAAACGAAGGGCGCTAGCCTGCCATTTCGGGTAAAGCAATTTGCCATAGCTCCCAAGGAAAGAAAAGAACTCCATCGCCGTATTGAGCTACGTTTTGAGAAGATGATCGAGGCAGGGTTTGAAGATGAAATGAAGGCGCTATACGCCAGAGAAGATCTTCACCCTGAGTTGCCATCGATCCGATGCGTAGGCTATAGGCAGATGTGGGACTATTTAGACGGGAATTGTGATTTAGACGAAGCGGTTTTCCGTGGTGTCTGTGCAACTCGTCAGTTGGCCAAGCGACAGATCACCTGGTTACGCAGCTGGGATGATTTAACTTGGTTAGATAGCGAAAACATTGAACAAGCGTTAGAAACTCTTTCAGATGCAATAGCATCTGATTAGTATTGCTGTGTATAATGTGATCGCTTTTGCGTGAATATACTCTGGAAAGGATTCGTTATTGAGGCTTTTAAAAAATCACAGCCTTTCAATAACAAAGGAGTTTTTTATTCATTTAGCTCAGAGGCAAGGCCGCACCTTTTGTGCACCACTAGCTAAATAATTACAACAAAATACAAATAAGGAAAATAAAATGGCTAAGGGGCAATCGCTACAAGACCCATTTCTAAATGCACTCCGTCGTGAGCGTATTCCAGTTTCTATCTATCTTGTTAACGGCATTAAGCTGCAAGGTCAGATCGAGTCTTTTGATCAATTCGTGATCTTATTGAAGAACACAGTAAATCAAATGGTTTATAAGCATGCGATTTCTACTGTGGTTCCTGCACGTGCAGTGAGTCACCACAGCGGCGAGCCACGCACGCCATCGGATCGCTCAGAGAAGACTGAAGATTAATCATTTAATGAGTACAGCTGTTGCTGTAATAAGGAGTTGGTTGCTTGTTTGACCGTTATGAATCCGGTGAGCGAGCCGTACTTGTTCATATCAACTTCACGCAAGAGGGTGAATGGGAAGATCTCAGCGAATGTGAAATGCTGGTCTCCTCTGCGGGGGTAGAAACGCTACAAGTGATTACTGGTAGCCGTCAATCTCCGCACCCGAAATACTACGTTGGAGAGGGGAAAGCCCAAGAGATCGCTCAAGCCGTTCAATTGACTGGGGCCGAAATTGTGGTGTTTAACCACTCCCTCTCTCCAGCTCAAGAGCGAAACCTAGAGCAATTGTGTAAATGTCGTGTGATTGACCGTACCGGTTTGATCTTAGATATCTTTGCACAACGAGCACGAACTCATGAAGGTAAGTTACAAGTTGAGCTTGCTCAGCTTCGTCATATCTCTACTCGACTGATTCGTGGTTGGACTCACCTTGAAAGGCAGAAAGGTGGTATTGGTCTTCGTGGTCCAGGTGAAACTCAGCTGGAAACCGATCGACGTCTGTTGCGTGACCGTATAAAAGCAATATTACGTCGTTTAGCAAAAGTGGCTAAACAGCGTGAACAAGGGCGACGCGCTCGTAATCGAGCTGAGATCCCAACAATTTCTTTGGTTGGTTATACCAACGCAGGGAAATCAACACTTTTCAATCGCATCACAAGTGCGGGTGTTTATGCGGCAGACCAACTGTTTGCCACCCTAGACCCAACACTGCGTAAGATTGATTTGGCAGATGTCGGGCCTGCAATCCTTGCTGATACCGTAGGTTTTGTTCGCCATCTACCACACGATTTAGTCGCTGCATTTAAGGCAACGTTACAAGAGACGCAGGAAGCTGACATTTTGTTACATGTTGTTGATGCCAGTGATGACCGCTTTCGTGAGAATATTCAGGCGGTTCATGATGTATTAGAAGAAATCGATGCTCATGAAGTGCCAACCCTTGTAGTCATGAATAAAATTGACTGCATGGAAGACCAAAAACCTCGAATTGAAAGAGACGAAGAGGGCGCACCGCGCGCAGTCTGGGTCTCGGCCATAGAAGGAGAAGGTATTGAACTGTTATTTGAAGCGTTAACAGAGCGTTTAGCGAGTCAAATGATGCAATGCCGATTGTGTATTCCACATCAACATCAGGGCCGTATTCGTAGCTTATTTTTCCAGATGAAGTGTATTCAACAGGAGGAGTATGACGAAAGTGGTAACTTGTTGATAGATATCCGAATGCAACAAGTAGATTGGTCTAAACTTGAAAAAAGAGAAGGGGCGCTCTTAGGTGACTTTATCGTTACCAAAGAGATTGCTACAGTATAACGTCATATCAAATGATGGAGCTTTCTAATGGCGTGGAATGAGCCTGGAAATAGTAACAACGGCGATAATAACGGCCGCGATAATGACCCTTGGGGTAAGAATAATAATCGCGGCGGCCGAGATCAAGGACCGCCAGACCTAGACGAAGTGTTTAGTAAACTCAGTCAAAAGTTAGGTGGCAAGTTTGGTAAAAAGGGTGGTAACGGTAATGGCCCATCTATCGGTGGCGGCGGAGCAATTGGCTTTGGTGTCATTTCGGTTATTGCGATTGCTATCTGGTTCTTTGCTGGTTTCTACACCGTTAGCGAAGCAGAAAGAGCCGTGGTACTTCGACTGGGTCAATTCGACCGTATCGAAGAGCCGGGTCTTAACTGGCACCCTCGCTTCATCGATGAAATCAGTGATGCGCAACTCGTTAACGTTCAAGCGATTCGTTCTCTGCGTGCTGCTGGCACCATGCTAACGAAAGATGAAAACGTTGTAACGGTTGAGATGGGCGTACAATACCGTATTTCTGACCCATACAAGTACTTGTATCGTGTAACGAATGCGGACGATAGCTTACGTCAAGCGACAGATTCTGCGCTGCGTGCAGTCATTGGTGACTCACTAATGGATAGTATCCTGACCAGTGGTCGTCAACAGATTCGTCAAAGTACTCAAGAAACACTAAACCGTATTATCGATAGCTACGATATGGGTATTCTTATTGTTGACGTGAACTTCCAGTCAGCTCGTCCACCTGAGCAAGTTAAAGATGCATTTGATGATGCAATCGCGGCTCGTGAGGATGAAGAGCGTTTTGAACGTGAAGCTGAAGCATACCGAAATGATATTCTTCCTAAAGCGACAGGTCGAGCTGAGCGTTTGAAGAAAGAAGCGGTGGGTTACTCTGAGCGCACGATTAATGGTGCTCTAGGTCAAGTGGCTCAGTTCGAGAAACTGCTACCTGAATACCAAGCAGCGCCTGAAGTAACACGTAACCGTATGTACTTAGATACAATGGAAAAAGTGTACTCAAGCACATCTAAAGTCCTGATTGATTCAGAATCAAGTGGTAACCTGCTGTACCTACCAATTGATAAGCTTGGTGCCCAAGGTGATACTCAGTCGAGCAATCGCTCTACGAAGGCACCATCAACTTACGATCAAATTGAGTTAGAAACTCAAACGGATCCAAAGACCAGTACTGATTCTCGTTCAGATAGTTCACGTCAAGGGAGATACTAATAATGCGTAAGTTAATGATCCCTGTATTAGTTGTGACGCTAGCCCTTCTATTGATGTCACTGTTTGTGATTCAAGAAGGCGAGCGTGGCATGGTCATTCGTTTTGGTCGAGTTCTCGATGACAACGGCGTATCACGAATCTATGAACCAGGTCTGCACTTTAAACTGCCGATGTTTGATCGCGTGAAAGTACTTGATGCTCGTATTCAAACGATGGATGGTCGCTCTGACCGTTTCGTAACATCAGAGAAAAAAGACGTTCTAATTGATACCTACGCAAAATGGCGTATTGCTGATTTTGGACGTTTTTATCTGAGTACTGGCGGTGGCAATATCATGACGGCAGAAGCACTTCTTGAGCGTAAAGTGACCGATGTTCTTCGTTCTGAAATTGGTTCTCGTGAAATTAAGCAGATCGTATCAGGCCCTCGTAATGAGGACATCCTGCCAGACTCTGCTGACAGCGAAGTCGTTACCACGGTAGCGGCTGCACAAGCTCTAGAAGTTGACGGCGAACGCGATAAGATCATGGAAAACGTTTTATCTGGAACGTCAGACAGTGCGATGGCTGATTTAGGTGTTGAAGTTGTTGATTTCCGAATGAAGAAGATTAACCTTCCTGACGAAATCAGTGAATCTATCTACCGCCGTATGCGTGCAGAACGTGAATCGGTTGCTCGTAGACACCGTTCTCAAGGTCGTGAGAAAGCAGAAGTTATCCGTGCTCAAGCTGAGCTAGAAGTAGCAACTGTTCTTGCTGAAGCTGACCGTACTGCTCGAGTGACTCGTGGTGATGCTGACGCAGAAGCGGCGAAAATCTACTCTGACGCGTACAACAAAGACTCTGAGTTCTTTAGCTTCATGCGTTCACTGCAAGCTTATGAGACATCATTTAGCGATAAGAGCGACATTCTAGTACTGGATCCGAAGACAGACTTCTTCCAATACATGAATCAAGCAAGCGGCGCACCGGCAAAGTAGGTTGCTTCGTTAGCAAATGCTGAGCTTAAAGTGATGCTTTCGCTGACAGCGGATACTTAGCTCAATCAGCGAGATACGTTAAAACAAAAAGGCTCCCATCACGGGAGCCTTTTTTTGTTGATTTGAATCTCGTTATGATTTTTCATCATACTCGAATCTCGAATCTCGAATCTCGAATCTCGAATCTCGAATCTCGAATCTCGAATCTCGAATCTCGAATCTCGAAT
>NZ_CANLBV010000108.1 GCF_947488985.1 uncultured Vibrio sp. | reverse complement strand
GAGGGAAATTAATGTCCATATAGTACCTCCGAGCAGAGTTACTATTAGATCAGAAATTTAATCAAATTGGTATTATCTTGCGCTACGAAATCGAGCGTGACTTGATCAACGGCAAGATCAAACACACCGACGTTCCGGAATTATGGAATACCAAGATGCAGTCTTACCTTGGCTTAAGCACGCAAGGGAATTTCACCAATGGCTGTATGCAAGACATTCACTGGACAGATGGCGCATTCGGCTACTTCCCATCCTACACACTAGGTGCAATGTACGCGGCGCAGTTTATGGCGGCAATGAAGAAAACGGTGGATGTAGAAAAAACTATTATAGATGGTGATTTATCACCAATTTTCAAATGGTTGCATGACAAGATCTGGAGTAAAGGCAGCTTACTAACAACCAATGAACTGGTCATGTCCGCCACTGGTGAAACGTTAAATCCTGAACACTTTAAAGCTCACTTAAAAAGTCGTTACCTCTAAATTAGGTTACTTACATGTACTCTGTTTTTACACTGAGTACATGTCTTTTTTCTAGAAGCAAACTATTGAATTCAGGCCTTCCGTTCATAAGAGGGGGAATTCAAGCGATCGGGTGACATCATAGGCACTATCCGATATTTTATAGAAGCCTTGCATGTAGGATATCTCTGTCGCTATCAATGTAGTACAACTTCACCATCACACGATTCAATAATCGCATCAAGATTAAAATTAGCCAGCCAAAAAGAGAAAAAGCGCTCATGAGCAAAAAAATAATTTTTCTCCCCTTTACAAGTTCTAGGTATACCCGATGCAGTTACACTAAAGTACACGCAATCGATAGGTTTGGTAATCGCTCCTTTTTTAGCGCACACAGCTTCAAAGTGCCACTTCACCTCTTTTAGATGAGCTTGCACACTTCTATCACCTCTTTGATGAAATAAGCTGGTCTGGCACTGCATATCATAGCCTTGGATGTAATCGCTGCCCTGTTCAACTGTCATCTGATGCTTATCAGCCCAATAACGGAAATTCGCCTTCAACTGATTTTCAAACGCATCTAAAAATCCCATCTCATTTCCTTGGGCTTCTGCTGGAAATATCACGCAATATCGGGAAGCGTAATCCATCACGAGCATATACTTTTTCTTTTTAATTGAGGTGCAGTCCACCACCCACTGCCATTGAAATCCATCATTGATTCTGGGATCTACATCATCAGGAAAAACAGGAAACAGGACTGACTCCTCAATAGTTCTGTGAGGAGCTGGCTCCAGACAAGACGTCTTTTTCCCATCAAAGACGAAAGAAAAGTGCTCTGCCGCCGCTTTTGTGCAGTTAAAAACCAACATAGCTAATCTCGTTCAGCCAACAATAACGTTTGCTTTGATTCACCTGCTTCAGAAGTCAATACGGGAAACAGCATTGAGTAAGGAACAGTCCAGGCAGTATTGTTTACCAATACAACAGCCCTCTTCGGATTTAACTTCGACACCTGACCAATGTACTCTTGGCTGTCTTTGTTATTGATAAAACCTACCGTTTCACCAATCGCTAACTCAGCTTTTGACAGTCCCACTGCTTTATTGGATACCAAGGTTGTTTCAACATGGTCTAGATTGAGGAAGTAAAAAGGAAGCGACCATTGCTGCCCAGTATCTTGCTCACGGACTGATACTCGGCTGCGTCCTACCTTCAGAACTGTACAAAGCACCGCTTTGTTACGCTCAGTGCAAAAATATTCAACAGCCACCCCCACTTGAATTTTTCTTTTTAAAACAGTCGTCCTCTCTGGGTCTTCAAGCACTTTTTCAATTGCTGATTTTAACCGAAACAGCTCGAAATCTGTGGCTGATTCCAGCTCGTCAAATATGTGTTGGATGTTCATAATTGGCTCTGTGTTGGTAGTGAATTATTTGCAGTAATGCGCAACCGTTTAAGATCAGTATATTTCTGCTCTGGTTCTTCTATAGTCGTGCAAATCGTGACCGCACTATCCCTGTTATGAGTTCATGGAGATTTTCATCTTCTCGCTTTACTTTACCAATCTCCCAGTAGTTATTGAACTGGGCAATAGAATAGTTACAGTTCTCACCATCAAAATAAATACAGTGTTGACCGACAATCGCGAGCACCCATGAATACTCCTCCACGTTTTCGGTTGTGTGCTCCCATATCTGGGGTGAAGGCAGCTTAATAAAACGCCAGAAACTCTTATCCAATCCTTCCATTATCATCTCTTCATGGCAGATCATTTCGGCTAGTTTTTCATCACTATACACAGGGACTCCTTTAAATACCCTTAGAATAAGTGTGCTTTACTCAGTAAACAGTTTCTCTTGTACATCAAACACACCCTCATCGAAACCCAATGCCTTGTATCCACGACTGCGCCTGGTATACATTCTTGCCAACATTGGGACTTTCATATCTACATAATCGATAACGCGGATTTCCGTCTTACCATCATACTCCCGCTGTATTCTACCGACATACTGAACAAGCGCTCCTTTCCAGGATACTGGCAATGCTAGTACTAGAGTGTCAAGTCTAGGTAGATCAAAACCCTCCCCGATAAACCGCCCAGTTGCTACCAAAACCTGGGTCGTCGCTAGCTTTTGATTAACCTCATCGCGATCTTTCTTTTTCATTGCTCCAACTAACACCTCATTCTGAATTTTCCTATGAGTTAGCATCTCACTGAGCAATTTCGCATGCTCTCGGCGCTCTGTAAGAACTATAGGAACACGCTCTTGTTTCACTTCGGCTTCAATGTCACTGATGATTAGCCTATTTCTCATTTCATGCTCGATCAACCACCTATACACATCAGCGATATGTGGCCGAGGGTCTTGAGTTGTTAGTTGAAGCGGTGGTTCGAAAAGAACCTCCTTCTTTTGAAGGGATTGAATAAACTTCACTGAACTGGACGAAGCAATGGTATGTCTTACCCTCCCTGCCTGCATAAAAATTATTGGCTGATGACCGTCTCTACGCTCCAACGTCGCACTAATTCCCAATACGTATTTAGCGTGAACCTCACCCAATAGTTTTTCATACTGCGGTGCAGACAGGTGGTGGCATTCGTCTATGATGATCTGGCCATATTCATGGACAACAGGATTCACCGTATTGTCACTGCGGTTAAGCAGACTTTGATAGGTTGCCACGTCAACAGCCTTTGTCGGCTTTTTCTTTGAGCCTGTAATCACCCCTACCTCAACACCTATAGTAAATGCCCTTAGCCTTTCCTGCCACTGCTCTGCAAGTTGCTTATTGTGAACAAGAATTAAGGTATTGACCTTTCTTTTACACAACAGGCCGATTGCTGCTACGGTCTTGCCAAATGCTGTAGGCGCATGCAAAACGCCAATATCAAACTTAGAAACCGTATCCACCGCTTTCTTTTGCTCCTTCCTAAGTTCGCCACTGAACTTGATGCTGCTAAGTCGACTTCCTGACCTTCTTTTATCATCAACAAGTAAACTGATGTCATATTGTTCGAGTAACTCGCAAATATCATCAACGCAGCCTCTTGGTAGTGCAAGGTATCCACCATCGATTTCTGCCAGCGATATATATCTGGATATTCCGTTCGTAGATAGTCGTAGTCCCTGAGCTTTGAAAAACTTAGGATTCGAAAAAGATGCCAGCTTTTTTAACCTGGCAATCAGAGCATTTGGTAATGTTTCGGTAGGGATATAGATTCTGTTCGCCAACGTTATCTTAATACTGTCTGGGCATCCTGATACAACCGAAGAAGTTGCTGGTAAGTTTCTCTCCCACGGCGACTGTGTGGAATCCGCTGTATCATTGTCAGAAGACTGATTTGAATCATAAGACGTTACGAGCTTTTTCAGGGCAGCAACTGTCAACTTTTCGGTTGAGGCCAGTATTTGCCATTGATCTTGATAAGATGAAGCCTCTCCATCAATAAATTCAGAATTACCATCTGCTCTTGCACCTTTCTGAAGCGGCAGAGCTATCAAGTTACCTATTCCAGCTACAGGCAACACATCTTGATTGGGGAATAGACGGTCGTAGGAGTCAAACGACAATGCACCATGGATTTGCATAGCTTGATCAAGTAGCATAAAGCCCAGCTTTCGCGCACTGGCTGCATCCACTCTAGTGTCGAAGAAAATCCATACATGAGCACCATTTCCTGAACGAGAGCGCTCAAGCAGGAAGTCTATCTCATTTCGTCGGCATGCCTCAGCATAGGCCAGTGAAGCTTCTTTCCAGTCTTTCTTATCGAAATCAACGGCTAGAAACCAGCAGTTACTGTCAGCATCCATAGGGTAAATACCAACAATAGATTTTCCCGATAAATGATCATATATGGCTTTTTTATCAAGAGGCTTGAATGATTGGTTTGGACATTCGAGACATTTGACTTTGGGCTTGTTGCATAGCCCTTGCTGCCATTCATTATTGCACGCAAGCGAATACCCCGAACGCCCTTGCTTATTTTGCCAGCGAACCGCATAGCAACTGGAATTCCCACGAAAGTAGCGTTGAAATAGCTCAATCTTTAGCTCAGGTGACATAGTATTGCAAAAGTCTGAATACTCGGTACTCTTCGAGGCTATGAGCTGTTTCCGCTTATTCTCAAGCAGTGCCAGCTCTGATTTAAGTGCCGATATCTTCTGATCTAGAGCACTAAGTTCATCCATGATGTTACTACCTACCCTGTGATAAATTCATAGTAGAAAACGTGGCTTCTCGCACTACCATGTAAATATAACTGTATACGATAACACACAAATCCCCACTGCCTTGCCAGGTAAGCTTAGCGTGTTCTGATTGTCGAGGAAAGCCACTTACTCCAAAGCAATCAAAGTCTTAATGTACAAATGACATTTTACACTGGAGAGGCGCATTCGGGTATTTCCCACTCTACACTCTAGGCGCTATATATGCGGCTCAATTTATGGCATCAATGAAGGCAACTGTTTATGTGGGTGCTGCTATTCGCAGTGGTGATCTTTCATCCATCCTTAACTGGCTTTCAGAGAATATCTGAAGCAAAGGCAGTTTGCTGCCCATTTGCACACTTCAATCAATTAAAAGTCCGTGCAAATACGGAACTTTTAAAGAAAAAGTAATTTCTCATTTGTGGCCGAGATTCGGTAAGCCACGCAGAATAAAATGAAAGGAAATAGTGTTCAGTGTTCACTGGACAGATGGCGCATTCGGCTACTTCCCATCCTACACACTAGGTGCAATGTACGCGGCGCAGTTTATGGCGGCAATGAAGAAAACGGTGGATGTGAACGCTGTGGTTGAAAGCGGTGATCTATCCCCTATCTTCAATTGGTTAGAGTCGAATATTTGGAGCAAAGGCAGCCTGCTGACAACTGATGACTTGGTGAAAAGCGCAACTGGTGAAACCTTGAATGTACAGTACTTCAAAGACCACTTGAGAAGCCGTTACCTGTAGATAAAAGCCCAACCACATTGAAGTGTTCTACTTGCAGAGCTTGCTGTGTAAGTAGAACCAAGCTGAAAAAAGCAAAGTACAAGTATTACTCCCCTTAGGAACACAACGGCCTGATGCAAAGGTTCAAAATGCCAAAGGCAAAGGTACCTTATTCCTTGATCACACACCGCAAAGCAGTGCTCTCTAAGTGAAAGGTTCTGGACAATTTCGTTCATTAGTCATTACAACCAAAACATTTTTTGCTTGAATAGTCATGCATATTTAAAAAGTATATTTAATGTCAGTCTAAGCTAGTACAGGTAATGGCTAAGGTGTGCTTTCACCAGCTTGTTGGATGCTATATGCCGTATGTGGATCAATTTCCGCCACTAAGCTTTCTACTTGTCGAATAGCATCAATTGACGTACTAATCTTTCTATAGCTCAAATATATTGGTCGACGCCAATCTTCAGTATTTTCAACTTTGTGTAATTGACCACTTGCTATGAAAGGCTCTACCACGGAATTAGGCAAGTAAGCTGTTCCACCCTTTTCAAGCACAAAATCTAAAGCAATTCGGGCAGTAGAAGTTCGTAGAAAAGGAGCTGGAACCGAGGGGTGACGCTCAGCATGTTCTGAAGCAAAACGAGTTCCCCAGTCGACATAGACGTACTTTTGTTCAAACGCTTTAAGCTCATTGCATGGTAAAGTTGAAACCATAGTTAAAACTAAGTCGGCGATATGTATACAAGCAAGTTCATCTGACTTAATAGGATCAAGAGCGAAAGCCATATCCAAGGTGCGTTCCAGAAGGTTTCTGTTAATCTGCTCTCTGGATAATGATTCTGCTATAAAACCATACCCCTCGAAAGCGTCTGTAACAACACTCAAACAGTTTTGCAAATACGCATCCCAGACATTAGGTGTCCCCCCAATAGTTAGCTGTAGAGCTTTCCCTTTTTCAAGAGACAACTCAAACTTCGCTTGTTCAAGAGAGCTGACCATCACATCAGCGTAGCCAACTAGGCGCTCCCCAGCCGAAGTAAGTTTAATGGCATTTCTATCTCGAATGAAAAGCTTTGTATCAAAGAAGGCTTCTAATTGTTTTATTCGCGCGCTTACCGCTGCTTGAGTAATATATAAGTTCTCTGCTGCGCGTCCGAAATGCTTTTCTTTAGCTACTTCTAAGAACGTTTTGAATACTTTTACGTCCATAATTTTTCTCACAATATAACGTCGTCAGCATAACAACATTTTGTTATCGAAACGACAAAAATTATTTGATTTTCAAACTACACATTTGGGTCTAATTTCGCCTCGTTAAAATGACAAAAATACACAGAGATTTTTATGGCTGAAATATTAATGCGCATGGGCGAAAAGCGCTTCTATGACGGTAAGGCTTTCCCACGTGGTTTCGCTAAATCCGGTAACTTTACCATTTTAGAAGAAGAGCTTCTCACCTACTACGGTGACACTATGGCTGGGTTAGAATCTGGTGAGTTAGATGCTGAAAACGCTGAAGAAAAACACTTTCTTAAAGCACTCAAAGATCCTAAGAAGGCCAACACTAAGCTAGAAACAACGTGGTTGAAATATATCAAGCTAGCGCGAGGCCGAAAGGTGTTCCATACGTTGAGTAGTAAAAAGCCAACTATCAGTCAAAGTTTGGTTGAGCTAACCGAAGAAAGTTCAACCACAGAGTACGAGGATTAAACATTGCATATTTGTTTTTTGATGTATCCATGGGAGCGTATTTCTCCGGAATCTGATACGACTCTACGCCTTGTACACGAGTGTGCAGCAAGGGGGCACACCGTAGCAATCACAACAACCAGTGGGTTAACGATACGCGATAGCACCGTTTATGGCTTTTGTCAGATCATTAGAAAGGGCCAAAAAATCTCGGACAATATTCCTCGGTTTTATCGACAGGTGGATTTTCAAAAAGCACGGTTGCCGATGGCTGGCTTCGATGTCATTTTCATGAGAGCCAACCCACCTCTAGACAACCTTGCCCTCAACTTTCTGGACTCAATTAAAGGTGACACTTTAATTGTCAATGATCTAGAAGGGCTTCGAATTGCCAACAATAAGCTTTATACCGCAAGTATGGAAGGTGTTGCCAGCGAGTTTATTCCAGCGACACATGTTTCAAAAAACCGTGACTACCTTCAGCGAGTTCTAGAGGAAAGCGACAGTGAAAAGATGATCCTAAAGCCACTCAACGGATTTGGTGGCCATGGGGTTATAGTTATCGAAAAAAGTGCGCGTCAGAATTTTCGCTCATTGCTCGACTTCTACATAGGCTCTGGGGATCAAAGTAACTACGTAATACTACAAGACTACATTGAAGGTGCTGAAGAAGGTGACAAGCGGATTCTCATGCTAAATGGTGAGCCCATAGGTGCAATGCGCCGGGTTCCAGCTCAAGACGACATCCGCTCGAATGTTCATGCTGGTGGTACTGTTGTTAAGCATAGCATCACTAAAGAAGAACGAAGACTGTGTGCAGCTATTGGCCCTAAGCTAGTCAGAGATGGTCTTTACTTCACAGGCTTAGACGTTATTGGCAACAAATTAGTCGAAGTAAACGTGTTGAGCCCTGGAGGTATCACTCGTATTAACAAACTAAATAGAGTTCGCCTTCAGCGCCAGGTAATTGATTTTGTCGAGAACATCGTACTTTCTAAAGATCTCATCTTACAAAGAAAGAATGTATTCCGACGTGCAGTGGAAGACGCAAATATTGAGCATTAATACTACGTCTTATTCTCTGAGTGAAATGATTCAGATGATTGAGCTTGAGCAGCCATTTAGTGGCTTGCTCTCTGGCTCAGGATGTTTCGTGAAGATCGATGAATACCTTCCCGTAGTTTGTACCGCCATCCATGCGGGTAGCAATATGCGTTCTGAACTCATTAAACATTGTGTGTTGAGCACTGATGAAAGGTACTTTGAAGAAGACCCTCATACAGATGCAATGATCATATCGCAGCCGATTACGTTAATTGGTACTGACTCACGATTTGAGTACGACCTAAATCGACCGAAGGCCCTTAGTACTTACTATAAATCGGCGTGGAGCAAGAAAGTTTGGAAAAAAGCACTGCCAGAGGCTCAGCGTAAACTGAGCCACCGTAAACACGAATTGTTCTATTGTTTATATGAAGCATTGATATCGAAATTAGAGTCTAAATTTCGTCATGTCATCGTTTTTGATATCCATTCTTACAATTACCAGAGAGTGAATATTTCCGCGCCGGTATTTAATATCGGCAGTGCTCAGATCGATAGAGAGCGTTGGGGAGAGGTCGTTAATCGATTTGTGTCTGAGCTTCAAAAGATAGCGCTTCCAAACATCAATACCGATGCTAAACTAGATGCTGTCTTTGAAGGTCGCGGATATCTAATTGCGCATACTAATGCTCATTTTGACAGAACACTTGTACTGCCAACGGAAGTAAAAAAAGTATTTATGGATGAACAGACAGGTGAGCTATTCCCATTAGTACTTGAATCTATTCAAGTCGGGTTAAAGCAAGCGTTTAGTGCAACTAGTGCTTATTTTCAACGTAAAGTCAGTGCAAAATCCCGAGTAAAAAGAACCGATATGTTAAGTACTCAGATAGACTCATCTGTAGTTAATATCGACAAGACTCTTTTCTCTCTGGTTAAACGTGTAGAAACATTAAAATATGTTAACCCTACTAACTTAATTCGTGAAAGAGCTCGCTTTTTTTCTGCGCCGAGGAGATACAAACCCAATTACCGATATCGCCAATTACCGGTAAATGCCAATGAATTCAAACATCAGCTTTACAAAATACCAATAGAGAAAATATCTGATCCCGACCTTAAAGGTCTGTATAGCGATATGATTGATAAGCTGAGTGAAAAAGTCGATCTTCTAACCTGTATTGGACAAGATTCTTTCTTATACAGCTCTCTTAAATATCATGGCAGACCAGATTCATCAGCAATAAAAAATGCGCGTTTCCTACTCTATGCAGGAGAGCTTGATGAGAATCACGCATTAGAAAAAGACGCCTCGTACGCAAAGAGGGAGCTAGCTAAAGCTGCAACAAATTGGGGAATGAAATGTAAAATAGTAGAAACAGCAACTATTGCTGCAAAAGCCATGGTTTCTTCAAACCCACCAACACTCTATCTTAACAGCAGTGAGCTATATGGAGAGAAAGAGGTATCTCGCTTAATTCAACATGAGTTGGGGGTTCATATGGCGACTACGCTGAATGCTAAAATGCAGCCATTATCTATATTTAGGCTTGGGCTTCCGGGCTCCACTTTTACTCAAGAGGGGCTTGCCATTCTCGCTGAGTTCAAAGCCGGATATATGTCATTAGATCGTTTAAAAATTCTATCCGCAAGAGTGCTAGCCGTTGATTCAATGCTCCAGGAGCAGGATTTTTTTCAAACGTACACTTATTTGACAGATGAACTAGGCATTGAAAGCCAACTAGCTTTTAGTATTACAACCCGTGTCTATCGAGGTGGTGGTTTTACCAAAGATCACTTGTACTTAACTGGGTTTACCCAGCTATTACAGCGATCTGAAAGTCGAAGCATTGATAATCTACTCATTGGAAAATGCAGCATTAAGTACCACGATTTAATCGATGAACTTGTCCAAAGACAGTGGCTTACACCGCCACATCATCGATTCGATATCACTGAAAAAGAAAACCCTCCGATACTGGATTATTTAATAAGATCACTTCGTACAGAATAATGAGGTGTATCTTCGGTCGAGTCCACCCATTATATGTGGACTCGATTTTGGTTACTCTCCTGCAACCAAATGTTTCTTGGAACGAATACTGACAATAAACATGTATATAGTTGTAGCCATCATTGTTGTTAGCAAATAAGACATTAATCCTTGGTCGTCTTCCATAAAAATATCAGCGACCATTGGGCCAACAACGGAGCCAACACTGTAGCAAATGAGCATTACCTGAGTTGCAGAGATAATGTGGCTTTCTTCCAAATTATTGCATCCAAGGTTGATAGCAATAGGGTAAAGAGCAAAAGTGGCCATACCAACCAAAAATAGGCTAATAGTTAACACATTGAGGTCATCACTTAAACTAATTAGACCAATAGCAAAGACACCAAGCAAACAAAACAATCCCATTAAAGGAGTGCTACCTGCCATTTTAATCAACGTAGGGATGATAGTTTGTACTGCCATGCCACCAAGAATAACTAATGCCATTAAAACACTAAGGTTGGCTTGAGATACATGACGATTTGTAAGCTCAACAGGCATCAACCCATAAATAGCCCCCAAAGACAAACCTGAGACAAGGCAACCAATGATGGCTGCGTGATTTAAATTTGCCATTTGTTTCAAGGACAAAGCGGTAGAGTGCGAACTTTCAGGCTCTTTAGTTGGAACTACCATAAGCACAACAATAGCTGTGCTTAACATAGATAAGATAACTATAAAAGGAACAATACCCTGAACACCTATAAAGCCTATACCTATTTGGCCGAGAGCCGAGCCTCCATAAAGTGACCCCATATATAAGCCAAGACGTTTTGCTCGACTCGGCTCCTCTCCAACCAGTAACCAAGATTCTACAACCACGAATACGCCAGCGACTGCAATACCCGCAACGAATCGAGCCATGATCCATACCCACACCACCGGGACGAAAGGAAGAATTACAATAGTTGCAATAAGTATCAATAAACAAACGATAAATGCCTTACGATGGCCGATACGTTTCACCGCAGGCTCAATAGCAACTGCACCAACGAGCAAACCAGCATAGAACGCACTTGCTAACCAACTAGCATTATTAGCATCAATCCCATGTTCAACCAACATCAATGGAATCAGGCTCATTAAATAACCAGATGCAATAGCATAAAGTGATAGCGCAATAACAGGCACTCTATAACCGGTTTTCGCTGCGACATCATTCGTGGTTTCCACTAGCATTACCTCTTAAATTAGTCGTGGTAAATCAAAATAAAATAGGATCATGTGATTTTTTCGCCGCGACTATGAGGCTTTAAATGTGTGTAGTAAAACTAAATAAAATTATCTTCACGATAAAGAATATTTATCGCTTCAGATCGTGAATGCATGAACTGAAGGTTTTCAAATTTACTATCGTGATTGAATACCAATGCAAACGAATACTCAGATTGAGAACTTCGCAGTTGGAACGTTTTGGGAGATTCCGTGCAGCGTTGTTCTTGTATCTATCATAACCTCACGTATTGCAAACTCAGCTGCGTAATCCGTTGGACGACTACCCGAAAAACCGAAGACTCAGAAGGACGCTTGGTTGAGGAGCATCATAGATCGTATCGGCTTCAAGAAGGCCTGTATTGCACTGGCTAACAAAGTGGTACGTACTGCGTGGGCAATGCTTCGGTATGAGACTGAATATAAACCAGTATTACTCACTAATTAATCATTAACAAATTTTTAAATTTTACAAAATGGTGATGCATAAAAGGTAAGACCAACCTACTGAGAACCTGGCCATTCTGTCATGCTGTCATGCTGTCATGCTGTAAAAAGCTGCTAACGCGATAAGGACAGTAGGTGCGCAAAACATCAAAGGCTAGAGGGTAGCTCCTTCAATAAGAAGCCGAATATACGACTGCATCTTAACTTTTATTGCCAAAATCACTTTGTAAATACGTGGATTCCATATACAGAAAGGGGCAGTTCTGCGTTACGATGAGCTACCCGCCAGCAATGATCTGGACATTTCTGAGTTAGCACTTTTGCTAAATTAGGGAAAGACGAATTAATTGAAGGGCTCTTCTCCGCTTAGATAAGTATGGCAAACGTTGGTTTAGCTTATCTCTAGGACAATTATTGACGACTATGGCTAGGGCGTGTTGATCTTTCGTGAGTGTTTTTTGAATAGCATGGTAAAGAGTTATAATTTGCTTTGCCAAAAGTAAA
>NZ_CANLBV010000107.1 GCF_947488985.1 uncultured Vibrio sp. | reverse complement strand
GTCGACTGAGAAGGTTATATCTATGTGCTACCGAAGTTGGACTAAGCTGACCAATTAAATAATCAAATTGGTATTATTTACTACGATTGGTATAACTAATGTTTTGCGAACACGAGCGACAACTAGCGGCAACCAGAACAAACTGATTGAACGATAGTGAGGCTAAAATTATGTGCCGCTATATTTGATAAAATGGCAAGCTCAACGGGCACAAATGACCATCGATACGACCAATTTAGGTTCAAACGATTAGCTAAGAAGTTCTCGGAAATGAGAGTATTGGATGTTGCCCTCTTTCCACCCAGAAAGCCGGGAAGACGGAGAACTCACAATGCTGGTCCAGTGCTGTTTTGCGTCCAACATCGGGGTGTTGACGAGCAACGAAGCCAGTAAAGAAGGGGGAGAGAGATCGATCAACAGATGGTACACAGGCTCAAGGTCAGCCGCGCTCTTTTGCTCATTGCTGAATATGCGCCTACAGCCTGTCGCTTGAAGGCTTAGCTCTGGATCGTGATAACGGAAACTATCATCGGATCGCTCAGCACTAAGCGAAGCCTTATCACACTCCAAATAGACCGATGCATCATCTGTATCCATTTGATGACAAAGATCACTATGGGTAGACGACGCTTGAGCCGCGTGGATTTGAAATGGCTTAGCAAGGAACGAATAGCCGTTAGCATTCACTAAGCCAAAGCTCAGTAAAAACAACATTAAGACTAATCGGGTACCTAACTGCAACAATTCACAATAATCCTGGATGATAGAAACAGCGACAATATATACCAGAGATAAAGGTGGCAATTGATTTAAACCCATAACCTAGTACATTTAACACTGCGCTGACAATCGATATTACTCCGATTGTTCATTTACACTGCATTAAACAGCGTTGTCGCGTGGGCGATACAATGATCGTGGTTATTTCACTCAATTCACACTGTAAATCGTCGTGAGCTGCGATTAAAAACGATACGCCATTTTCAGCATTGGACCGAAGAATTGATAATCCACTTTGAGGTTGGTGTGCTCCGCTTCATAACCAACACCTAGGTCGTAATAGTTGAATGAACCGGTAATACTGAAGTCATCCGTCACATAGTAGCGAGCGGCCATTTCCAACTCATACATCCAGCCGGAGATCTCATCGTATTTCAGATAAAAGGCGTGGGCGTGGCTTTTGAGTAAAATGTCGTTGCGAATGCGGTGTTCAATCAAAAATCCAATATTGGGTAAAGGGGCGGTAATGCCACTATTAAACCCTTCAGCCACGATCGTGGTGTCAGGTGAGGCGTTTTCACTCACTTCGACATCGATTTCACCGCGCATGCCAAACTCTAAACTAGTGACATGGAAGCCAGCCAGAAAGTGGATGTCTAAATGCTCTGAATCATAGAAGCGATAGCCATAGCCAAGGCGCACAATGTCGATGTTGAGCGTGGTGAGTAGATCTGCTTCACCGCCAACCGTATAGAGATGACCGTCAATTTTTAACTGAAACGGGTTTGCGACATAGTCTTGAAAGCCATTGCGGTGCAAACGACGCCAATCGAGGTAGATTTGATGATTATCGTTAAATCGATACTCTAAATCTAAATAAGGCAGTACATCATCATGGGGGAGATTGAGCCCCGACTCAAAATTAAGGTCGACATATTGTTGAGCGGTAGGATCATACACTTCAATGTCGGTGCTGGTTTGTGAGAAAAAAGCGCCAATTTCAATTTCAAAAATCCCAGCATTGGCGATGCTGCAAATCATTGGTGAGAGCATTAATGCCCTCAGCAGTGCGTTACTATGACCTATCACCAAGCTACGAGCTATCCTGAATTTTCTACTTATCATAAAGTAACGACCAATAGAGAAAGTACTTTTCAATCCCATATCCTTTATTTCAATGATGTCATCGACATGTATGATCGCTCCATCACAGTCAGTGACCAAAAATTCTAACGCAGTTATCGAGGGCTTAAACCCGCTAGGGTGACCCGTTGTTGGCTACGATTGGTATTATTTACTATGAACGGTAGCATTGACTACAACGACTATAACAGCGCATGCAAAAAAATAACCGCTAATTAGCGGCTATCTTATCATTATCTCAGCGAAGCTTCTGTTGCTTTCGAATCTCTTCTACGGCTTGATTGGTTCTACTTCTTTGACTCTTCAACCACAGATCTCATCAATACCGAGGTATCCATACGACCCAGTCCTTGCTCAGACAAAGCCTTGTAGGCGTTGTTGGTCTTTTCGGTCAGTGGCAGTTGAATGCCTTGACGATCCGCTTCATCGAGGCAGAATCCTAAGTCTTTGATCATCCAATCAATTGCGAAGCCGAAATCGAATTTGTCTTGCGCCATGGTGGTAGCACGGTTTTCCATCTGCCATGAACCTGCTGCGCCGTTTTTAAGACAATCAACCAGAGTTGGAATATCCAAACCTGATTTTTCAGCCAATACCAAGCCTTCAGATAAGCCATTCAATACACCTGCGATACAGATCTGATTCACCATTTTCGCACGTTGACCTTGGCCTACTTTACCCATTAAAACTGACGATTTACCGTAAGCTTCAAATACAGGTTGAAGGTCGTTGAATAGCTCTTGCTCACCACCACACATGATAGTTAGCACACCGTTTTCTGCGCCCGCTTGGCCGCCAGAAACTGGTGCATCCATAAAGCGAACACCTGCTTGCTTCGCAGCGACTTCAAGCTCTTCAGACAGGATTGCTGACGTTGTTGTGTGGTCAACAAGAATCGCATTTGGCTTCATGGCCGCCAGTGCGCCTGTTTCGCTGGTTGTCATGCTGCGAACATCGTCATCGTTGCCTACACAAACCAATACTACGTCGGCTTCTGCGACACACTCAGCCACGCTCTCAGCGGCTTTACCTTGGTGTTTATCAGCCCAGTCTAATGCTTTGCTATGCGTGCGGTTAAATACCGTTACCTCAAAACCGGCTTTGACTAGGTGGCCTGCCATTGGGAAACCCATTACGCCTAGCCCGATAAAACTTACTTTCATTTCTTTCTCCTTTTCATTTAACTCAGCTCATCGTGATGGAACGATCGAACGCTCTCAATCAAGGTATCGATAAGCAAAGTCAAAGCCTTCGGCTGATATTTTCTTTCTTTGTACACTAAATACGCTTGGCGATCACCCCGATGATACTCAGGGAGCACTTGAATCAGATTCATTTCCGGAGAAACATGACGAAAAGGCAGTGAGGCGATACCCAATCCCTTTTGCGCAGCGGCCGCGACCGCATAAATATCGTTAACGATGAACTTAGGTTTGATCGTCACCATCTGCTCTAACTGACCAGATTTGTAGAGCGGCATATCAAACACATCATCAACATTAATCCACTCTTGATGCTCGAGATCGTCTGGCTTTTTAATCTCTTCACGAGAATCCAGATACTCTTGGCTTGCAAAAAATCCGTGCTTGGCCTTAAACAATGGCCGCGCAATCATGCCGTCCATGTCGGAGATCTTAAACGTAATCAACAAATCACGATCGGTTTCAGGCACCACTTGCTGTTGGCTCAAAATGAGGTTGAGCTGTACTTTTGGGTATTCAGCAAGGAATTGCTCAACAGTCGGGCGAAGAAAACCGCTATAGAAGTTATGAGGCACCGCGAGCTTTATCTTGCCTTGAATCGCATCGCGCTCTTCAAGCAAGCTACTAAAACCCTGATGCAGTGATTCCATACTGCTACTCAGTGCTGCAAAGGCCGCCTCACCATCTTTAGTGGCCACCAACTCTCTACCCTTCTTCTCCAAAAGGCGAATGCTCAGGCGCTCTTCCAAAGCGGTTAATCGGCGCGACATGGTCGACACAGGCAACTGAAGTCGCTTCGATGCCGATAACAACGACCCCTCTTCCACCACAGTACAAAACAGGAATAGATCATCAATGTTTCCAAATATGGAATTCATACTTCTATATGTGCCTATTTTTCTCATTTATGGATAACAGTAACCTTAATGTATTCCAACAATAAAATCACTAAGGAGAGCGGATGAAAAACAAACTGCATTGGGTTACCGCGATATTGTCTTCACTTGTCATGGCATTCATGATGTCGGGGATCATATCGGGTTATAAGATGGGTTTCAGTCAAGCATGGCCACCAATTTGGCTAAACAGCTTTTTGATTGCTTGGCCGTGTGCACTCACATTGAGCTTAACCTTGTTACCACAAGTCAGAAAGGTCGCCGAATGGCTATGTCGCCCGAGATCAAAAACGATAGCTAAAGTGAGTTTATGCGATGAATAACGTCATGAATTCCAAAGTTATTTATAGAACTAGCGGAACAATGATCAAGGAAAACAATCATTGTTACCGACATAAAAAAACCGAGCACTAGGCTCGGTTTTTTTAATAACTGTTGTTACTGTAAAGATTACAGCTCAGCGTTGTGGTAAACCTGCTGAACATCATCACAGTCATCAAGCATGTCTAAGAACTTCTGGAACTTCTCAGAATCTTCTTCAGCTACTGGCGTAGTTGTTTGAGGAACGAAAGTGATTTCCTCAACGTCTAGCGTTAGCTCTGGGAACGCAGTGTTTAGTGCAGTCTTCGTTTTGAAGAACTCAGTCGTTGGAGCGAATACAGTGATAACACCATCTTCTAGCTCAACGTCAGTCACGTCTACGTCTTCCATCATTAGCGTTTCTAGGATGATCTCGTCATCTTCGCCTTTGAACTGGAATACCGCTTGGTGAGCGAACATGTGAGAAACCGTGCCTTCAACACCGATTTTTGCGCCCGTTTTAACGAAACATTGGCGAACGTCTTGGAAAGTACGGTTACCGTTGTCAGTTAAACAGTCAACGATTACGCTTGTGCCGCCTGGGCCAAAGCCTTCGTAACGAGCTGGTTGGAAGTCTTCACCGCCGCCGCCGTTCGCTTTATCGATCGCTTTTTCGATAACATGAGCAGGTACTTGGTCTTTCTTCGCTTTAGCTATCAGGTGCTTCAGCGGTAAGTTCATGTCTGGGTCAGAGCTGCCGTTCTTAGCCAGTACGTAAATCTCTTTACCGTATTTAGAATAAACTTTAATTTTTGCGCCTGCAGTTTTCGCCATTGAGGCCTTGCGCACTTCAAAACTTCTTCCCATCGGGATCTTCTCTCTGATTCAATTAACGGTGCAAATTCTAGCAAATTACTGCGTCATTTCAATTCTACAGCTTTGCAGGGTTAGGTTTGTCTTCTTTTATGCGACACCCATTACCCGTTTGTATTTTTCTACAGACTGTTCAAACCAAGCCTTTTCTTCTGGGTCACCCAATTTCATTGCTTGTTCAACAATGGCTTCAGGGCCACATTTCGCCTGCTTCAGTTTCCATACAAGAAACGATGCTTGCTTATCCAGTTCGATTTTATTTTTCTCGCTGGGTGGAAGGAGTGAAAGGTTGATAGACATTATTAGCCTTCGTCTGTAATACACTTGGCCGAGAAATATATCATAGAGCAGGCTCATAAAACCAATACTATGAGTAACAGAAAGGGTCTATGAGGCGAGAATCCAAACAAAGTTCGGCCAACTATCTTGCTGCCAAATCCACATATTACTCCTCATGATGTGAAAGCATTACCTATTCAACTCACATTATGAGTTGAATAATTAGATTATCGCATCTCAGGGCTAAGAAATAGCTCTCAAAACCCTAAAAGGCTATTCGCTCGCCGCAAACGCATCGCAGCGTGAGGCGCAGATGAAGTCATTCTTGTGTAGGCCTTTGATAGAGTGGCTCCACCAAGTTACGGTGACTTTGCCCCACTCCAACAAGATCGAAGGGTGATGAAATTCTTGTTCTGCTAACTCTGACACTTTGTTGCTGAATGCCCATGCTTGTTTGTAGTTGTTAAACTTAAACACCTTCTCAAGTTGCGGGATGCCGTCTCTTTCGATGACCTGCCAATCCGACAATTCCAGTAGTAAAGATTGTTGCTCCTCTTTATTGAGGGCAATCGCGTCGATACTGCAGGCTTCACATTTTTTTTCATTCAACATGTATCGTTTCCTTAGGTTCAAAAAGGGGTGGCAGTAGCCCCGCGTCTATCGCGAGATCAGCTTGCTGTAATAGGTTTTGCTGGCTAATGGTAAAGAGCTCCGATAACGTATCGAGCACATAATATTTCGGCTGCATGATATCGATGCGATAAGGCGTTCTTAGCACGGTTTGCAGATCGAAGCGTTCACGAACGGCCAAGTCTCCGCCCAATGCATAGAGCGTTTCTGCCGGAGACGAGAGAATGCCACCGCCATAGATTTTCAGCTTATCGCCCTCTTTGACTAACCCGAACTCAACCGTAAACCAATACAAACGGGCCAGATACGCGCGCTGTTTGGATGTCGCCGCTTGGCCGAGCTTTCCATAGTGTTCGGTGAAAGCGGCAAAATCACTATTAGTGAGCATGGCACAGTGACCAAAAATTTCATGAAAAAAATCTGGCTCTTGTAAGTAATCGAACTCATCTCGTGTTCTCAAAAATGTCGCGACTGGGAATTGTTTATTGGCGAGCAAATCAAAGAAACGGTCGAAATCAATCAACGCCGGAACAGGCTGAACCTGCCAACCGTTTGTTTCCATAAGCACTTTGTTTATCTCTGGCAGTTGAGGAACTCTATCTAGTGGTAGATCAAGCAAGGTCAAACCGTGCAAATAGGCATCGCATGCGCGGTCACTGATGACGCCCAGCTGCCTTTGTACCAAGTCGTGCCAAATGGCGTCTTCTTCACGGCTCCACTCAACCCATCCCTCTTGGCTCACGGGCTTAGAATGATATTGAGTCATTGCGCTGCTCCTTAAGGGGTCTTACTTTAAGCCTATCGCGACTCCCTATAAGCGCCAATCTGCGTTATTTTTTGCAGCCCTCTTCCATGTAACATTTTTTTTACACAGCGATTTTTTGACTTTGTAAAACCTGAATACCAGACTGAACTTGTTAACCTAATGTTGAAGGCAAAGGGATGCAGCAGAGCCACAAGCCAATTTGGCAACCGAGCGAGCAGCGGATCGCACACGCCAACATAACCCGATTTATCGATAGCCTTGATCAGCAAGGATTACTAGAGCGGAGCTTACAAAGCTACACCGAACTCCATCAATGGTCGGTGGCACATCCAGAGTCGTTTTGGCGCTGCGTATGGCAGCTTTGTGGCATGGTTGGAACGCAAGATGACATCGAACAAGGCGACAAAGTACAAGAGCAAGGTGAAAGTCGCTGGCAGCAAGCAAAATCGAACCGCGATACGTTGTGGTTCCCTAATGCTAAGGTTAACTACGCTGAAAACTTACTGCATTTCGCCCAACTACAACCAAACGAGCTGGCGATTTGGTTTGAGAATGAGCGCGGTGAGCAACAGAGCTACACGTGGCAATCCCTGTGTGAAGAAGTCTCTTGCGTTCAACAATGGCTGGTAGACTGTGGCGTTCACCAAGGCGATGTGGTCGCCGCTTATACCCCTTACCTACCGCAAACAGTGATCGCAATGCTGGCGACCACCAGCTTGGGGGCGATTTGGACATCGACCTCGCCCGATTTTGGCGTAGAGAGTGTGATTGAGCGATTTGGCCAAGTGAAACCTAAGGTGCTATTCACTTGTGATGGCTACACCTTCAATGGCAAGACGTTCGACATGACGAGCAAAAACCATGAAATCATTGAACACTTAAATGAGCTAAAACAGGTGTGTCAGATTGGTTATTTAAAGAAGAGCGACATTGAATCCGATGTGTCGATCCTGTGCTGGCACAATATTAACAACCATTATCAGCCGCACCCGCTACACTTCACTCGCGCCAATTTTAATCACCCACTGTTTGTGCTGTACTCTTCCGGTACCACGGGCAAGCCAAAGTGCATTGTTCACACTGTGGGTGGTACCACCCTTAACCACCTCAAAGAGCACCAACTTCACTGCGATATTAAGCCAAAAGATCGCGTATTCTACTACACCACTTGCGGCTGGATGATGTGGAACTGGCATGTCTCTGCGCTCGCCAGCGGCGCGTGTTTGGTTATCTTTGATGGTAGTCCTATTCACCCGCAGCCTAATGTTCTGTGGGATTTAGCGCAGCGTGCTGACGTCTCGACATTTGGCACCGCCGCCAAATATTTAGAAGCGATTGAGAAAGCGAAGCTCTCACCTATCGATCACTATTCTCTTCCTCACTTAACAACACTGTGTTCGACGGGTTCGGTGCTCTACCCTGAACAGTTTGATTACGTCTACAACCACATTAAGCACGACCTACATTTAGCGTCAATTTCTGGCGGCACGGACATTTGTGGCTGCTTTGTATTGGGCAACCCTATCTCGCCAGTTTATCGCGGCGAGTGCCAACAAGCGGGGCTTGGCGTCGACATCAAGGTGTTCAATGCCTCGGGGCAACATGTCAATCAAGCACGCGGTGAGCTAGTGTGTACTAACTCGCTACCTAACTTCCCGGTTGGTTTTTGGAATGACACAGGCGAGCGCTATCACAACACTTACTGGAGCAAGTTCGACAATGTGTGGCATCACGGTGATGAGGTCGAACAAACCCTGAATGGTGGCTATCTATTTTATGGACGAGGCGACACCACCCTCAACCCTGGAGGGGTACGAATTGGCACTGCCGAGATCTATCAGCAAGTGAACACCATTGAGGGCATCTTTGATTCGATTGCGGTAGGAAAAGAGATCGACCGCAACGAGCAGATCTGGCTGTTTGTTCAGCTGCAGCAAGGTATCACTTTAGATGAACAATTGCTGACAACCATCAACAGTAAGCTCAAATTCTGTTGCTCACCAAGGCATGTGCCGAGCCAAATATTTGCTATCAGCGACGTACCCAAAACCCGCTCAGGCAAACTAGTAGAATTGGCAGTGAAACAGGTGATCAATGGCAAGCCTGTCGAAAACCTCGGGGCAATAGCTAACGCCGAGGCACTAGAGGAGATAAAGCACGTTGTGTTTAAGTAAAATAGCTAGGACGCGTCTGTCACTATTTGACTCAAGGTTTGCTCTGCTCAAACAGGTTGCTCCAAACTCACTCAGTCTCATTCAGGTCGATAGCTTGCCAATTTCAACTGACTGAATAATTTTCAGTCCATTAGGGTGATAAACGTTTGCCCGTCATCCACGAAAGCCACCAAGCCGCCGTGATAATGACAGAATACATAAACACCCCTGAAATACTCGATGGAATGCACGTTGAAACGTTGCCTCAGCTAACGTCTTACGCTGTCGAGAAAAACGATTTTCAGACTTTTAATAGTCAGTCTTCAATCTTTACGCAACGAACAGAAAACATGTAATCCTTGGTGCTTGTTGCTCGTCGAATCTCACCTTTATGTGCATTCCACCAAGAGTAAGCAAGAGTTCGAATGATGGCTTTTTTATCAGTCGACTGGGTTGAGGTCCAAAACTCGGTGTAGGCACCTTGAGTGATGTAAAAACCATTCCACTTCACACCAGCAGGACGAGCGAAAAAACGATGTTTATTTATGATTGATGGATCAAATTTCTTAAATAGACCATCGCTTTGAGACTGTTTAAGTTGAGCACCAAGGTTTTGCGCACCTCCGCGCCAGCCATTTTGGTCAATTTCCTCTTCAGGCATACCGATATTGCGCTCTAACTGTTTCCAATCATCATCGGTTGCTACACGCCAACCTACTGGGCAAAGCTTTCGTACATCAGAGACATCATGCCAATCGTATAGCCTGCCATACTTCAATAGGTTATCTGGTTCATCTTCAGGGATTACCCCTGTACTTACAGCAGAGCCGTCTTGAAATGTCGTACTTCTAAGTCCCTCAGCTAACCAGGTTTGATCGCCTATTGTGACGGTACGGTAGATATTTCCTTCAACATCTTGAACCGTATCCTCTAGTTGATATAGCTCTTTATTAATGTCATTGGCTAATGAAGCTGTTGCAGAAATCATGCAGACCCCTATAGATAATATGTACTTTTTCATTGATGAGTCCCTCAGTATCAACCTTGTACTTCAGACTGCTGTAAAGGTGGGATGAGTTTAATTGGTTGCTCCCAGATAAACTTATACATTTCTACAATTCTTAAATTAGCTTTGTAGGTTTAAATTAATCAAAGGTTTAGTGGTATTTTGGCTATATTGGGACTCATGAGGTTTTGAGATATGAATAAGTTTTGCTTGGCGGTTTTACGTAGAATTTCTTTAAGCATAGTAGACAAGACCTACAGAGGAATACCTAGTATTGAAAACCATTATATCTTCATTGACGTTACTATTAATGACCTTAGTTATGATTATCAGTGGCTGTTCGAGCAGCGATATGTCTCGTGTACCTATGTATGAATCAGAACAGTACTACAATTACCTGCAACCGACCTTTGATCAATATGTGGAAACGACGACAGAGTGGTTGAAAGTAAATCGCGCTTTTATCACTGAGCATGAGCAACACACAACTGAATTAGCGATGAATGCTCCTTACAGCAAGGGTGATCCAAACTCAGACAAAGCGATCTTACTCGCACATGGTCTTGGTGATTCACCTTTTAGCTTTACTGATATTTCAGACTCACTGGCTGAACAGGGCTTTTTTGTGCAAGTCGTGCTGTTGCCGGGCCACGGCAGTAACCCTAGGCATATGGAAATGGTGAAATATCAAGATTGGCAACTAATGATTGATCACTATGCCAAGCTATTAAAACAGCAATACGATGAAGTGTGGCTAGGAGGCTTTTCAACGGGCGGTAACTTGGTTTCTATTCATGCATTAGATAACCAGGGCGTGGATGGTTTAATGTTGTTTTCGCCAGGCTTTCAAACCACGACGCCAGTACTAGAAAAATTAACGCCACTAGCAGCAATCTTTACCGAAGGTTGGTTCACAGAAGAGAGTAACTTGGCCAAATATAACTCCGGGCTTCTTGTTAGCGCATTAGCTTATTCAGAAAGTGCGAAGGTGTTTCGCAATAAAGTTGCAGGTCAAAAACTGGACATTCCCGTTATGTTAGTTGTTTCAGAGGCTGATAGCGTGATTGATTCTAATGCTCTAAGTAACTACTTTGACCAGCACTTTACTCACTCTAAAAGTCGGTTGGTATGGTATGGGGAGAACACGGAGTTCAAACTGCCGAACAAAGTAGAAAGTTACTCAATGCAAAGAGACGATCTTAAAATAAGCACAGCCTCTCACATGAGCCCTTTATTTGCCCCTGACAATAGCTACTATGGACAGGGTGGAGACAAAATAATCTGTGAAAACAGTTGGAGTTCTTTTGCTGTCGAGGCGTGCTATCAGGGTGAACAAACTTGGTTTGCAGCATGGGGCTACACTGAAGGGGATCGCATTCACGCTCGACTTACTTGGAACCCATATTATGCCGAATTGGAAAAAACGATGAAAGCTGTCGCCCTGTAGGCCAATTAGAGAAATTATTGGAGAGTAGAAAAATGACTAATACACTGGACATCCGTTCTATTTCGGACCTACATTCTGCGTTAGGGCTAGATGCTCCAACTCACCCCTTAGTGAGTTTTTTCAAACAATCTCAAGTCAAACTGGGCGTTAAGGAAGATGTCAAAATCTGCTTTAACCTCTTTCTCATTTCTTTGAAAGATTCAGCGCATTGCAAAGTTGGATATGGCCACACAACCTATGATTTTGACAAAGGAACGATGACCTTTATCGCTCCCGGTCAAGAATTGATGATTGAAGCAACAGAGCCATTTGAAGATTCGTTGGGTTGGACGATTGCCTTTCACCCTCAACTGATAGCAAGGTCTGAGCTTAGTAACAAGATGTCTGATTATTCTTTCTTCGAGTACCAAACCAATGAGGGTTTACATCTTTCAGAGCGTGAGCGTATGGTGATCACTGATATCGCTTCGAGTGTTGGTAATGAAACCGAAATGAATATGGACAAACATACTCAATCGTTGATTTGCTCAAGTATTGAGTTGCTGTTGAAGTACTGTACTCGATTTTATGATCGCCAATTTATTGTGCGATCTGATTTAAACCACGATTACATGAGACGTTTTAATCAGTTCTTAGACTCATATTACCAAAGCGACAAGCCGTTCGAAGAAGGCATACCTACGGTTCAATACTGTGGGCAAGAAATAGGTTTATCGCCTTATTACTTAAGCGATCTATTGAAGAAAGAGACAGGGAAAAGTGCTTTAGAGCATATTCACCTGTTTTTAATAGATCGAGCCAAGAGTCAGATTTCACAAACCAGTGACAGTATTACTCAAATAGCCTATGGGTTGGGCTTTGAATACCCACAGCACTTTTCAAAGCTTTTTAAAGCAAAAACAGGGGTAAGTCCAAGGCAATATAGAAATGAATCGACGCCTACACACTAGGGCGTGTTGATCTTTGCTGTACATTTCGCGTTCAACAATACATCGGTAGCCACATCAACATGAATGCCAGCG
>NZ_CANLBV010000106.1 GCF_947488985.1 uncultured Vibrio sp. | reverse complement strand
CGCACGGATTTGTACTCCAGCACAGTTGAAAGCGTTGGGATTCCCATTCGATCTAAAAATTAGCCTTCGAACAAAAGACCCTAAGCTAGCTAAAGTCATTGGCTTAAGCCTTGTCAGTGCTGTCAAAGAGGCCTTTCGTACTACAGATTCTCTGTGCTTTTCAGAGTTTCAGTTGCATCTAAAAGGCATCTTGTCCCACCATCTGAACTTACAGTCGCCGATCTTCGCGTCTTTTTTAACGGCTTTACGCTACCCATTGATTTGAGATTCATGTAAGGAAAGCTGTCTTGCTGCCGCTGCTACTCCCACTTTATCTGCTAGCTTCAAGGCTTCGACTTTAAATTCAGGATAATGGATAATACGTTTCTTTTTGTCTGTCGTGGTTCACCTCGTCAATGATTGTACTCACTTAACTCAGTGTCCAAAACTGGTGTTGCGGATCACCCCGGGGAAGTTTTCTTCTGAAACTGGAAAATCTTCTGATTTGGTGCCACGCTATCTTTTGTGTGTAATTTAGAAACTGACATTTACCCGTACTAGATATTTATGAAAAACCAATGTGGAGTTTGATTATGGAATCAAGCATTTATCTAACGATTGCCAAGCCTTTGCCTTCAGCGTCGGAGGGTGAGGCGTTACTTGAAGAAGCAGCGGTCCGTATCTCAAATTACAACGAGAAAATGAATTTCGAAAGCTGGAACGAGATTAAGGCTAGTTGGGAAGAGAGTATCGGCTTCAATGCGGTATCAATTACAATGGATTAGGAATGAATGCGCCCTCTCACTTGGTGAAGATAGTGCAGGAACTTTGCGAGCTTAGTTGGTCAGAGTTGGCTTCCTTTTGTTAGGGGCAGATGGGCGTAAGATGACAGAGTTCTAGGAGCTAGGGCAGTCATAATCTATTGATATCTGATAAGTCTAATTTTGTGTTTTCTTTAAAGACCCATTTTGTTTTTTTAGGATAACTAGCATTAATGCATCGGCATACTCAGCGGCGAACTAGATGACAGCCGTGCTTTTATTGCTAGAAAGAAAATCGTTATAACCATGGTACCAAAGCTCAAAAAGAACCGCGGTTTAGGTAGTGTCTTGATTTAATCGCAATCTAGGGCTTTGGGGAGTTAAAAGCTGGTGGCTATGACTTGGTTATTAAAAGTGGTCCTGAAATAGTGCTGGGTCAAGTGTTCAATATGGTAGAACAATTGGATTAATGAAATAACGAAAAATAAGTTATACGGCAGTCGGCTATCGACGCTACAGGCTTGCTTTAAATTTGGTATCAACATTTGGGAATAAATAATTATGAATATGGAAATCAACAGATACGTCCGGGCTACTCTTCTTTTATGGGTTGTCGCTCTCTTTTTTAGTTTTAATGTAGTTGCTTCTGAGGAATCAACGGGTGATAAGAATTCAGGGAAAAACACTGGACAAGATCCCACTAGACCAATGACACGTTTTGATATCCGTTTAGAGCAAGGGTATTTGCCTTTTGATGCTCAAGGGAGGGATGAGCAGGAAGGAATAAATACACTAATCTTTCGAGCTGATGCTCCTATCTTACTGGGAGACAAAGGGCAAAACGGATTGTTATCACTCCGAATGGACATCCCGTTAATATCACTGCAAAGAACATTTACACGAGAAGGAAGTTTTGAGTTAGGTAGTACTTATCTTCAGGCTGTACACATAGCGCCTAGTAGCTGGGGGAATTTGCCTGGCGCAAGTGCTTGGGGGTGGGGATATGCAATGCAAGCCCCAAGCTCCACTACTGGTCGACAAGAAATTACCCACTTAGGAATATATGCCTCAAAATGGCAGCTTAGCAAGACAGTGAGTTTCGTACCATTATTTAAATATATGAATGCTTCTTCAGAAGATAACTTTGATGCGATAAATCAGCTCAGCTTTACTCCAATCATCAACTTCAACATAGGTAAAGGTATTGATTTTGTGACGTTGTGGGGTAACTATGAATGGTTGCTCAATTTTGACGACGGGGAATTGACAGGAAAACAGAGCGGAGACTATTTTATTCCTTACGACGTTACTGTTGGTAAAATGTTATCTGATAACAGAGTAGTTATATCAGCAACTGCTGCTGGAGAATTGCTGAGTAGTAGTGATTTCGAACAATATGATAATAAAATTATGCTTAGAGTAGGGTTCTTTTTCTAACTTATGAGGGGGCTTTGTTGCGTAAAAGAATTATTGACTACTCTTTACCTCTATTTCATAAATTTTAGGCGGTTTGGAAAGCCACATGATAATTCTGATTGCTAGCACTAAATAGGTCACATCCACCACCAAAGCGCAACAAGGCTCTTATGAGTGGTATGACAGGTCGCTTGCTTGTCTTCTCGAGTGGGTTGCATGACAGAGAACACCACACCTCTGGTGGAGGCTACATCTATCGCTCCTCTAAAGCGGCTCCTAGCTCCGTTGTGAAGAGTTTAAGTAACGATCTAACCGATGACGCTGCATCCGGGTACAGACCGAAGTGGGTGGGCCAAGTGCTCGAATCGACACAGACACTTCGGCATCTGGCCTTATCAAAGTCATCGACTCTGTCAAATATCGAAGTAAGTGGTCACTTCTTCAATTTCGATGGTACTGAAATAAATTGGTAGGCTCCCCATGAATCATCGCCTTCTTTCAAATTTACTGCGACGCTCACGATCAAAAAAGAGCTCTGAAGAGCTCTTTTTTATTATCAGCGTAATACTCTAAGCAGGATTACCTGATTAGTGAAGCTTTAGGTTTGGACGAAGTACGCGGTTAATACGGCCCACAAGCATCATCAAGGATGTTTTAACCAGCCCATGCAGCGCCATCTGGTGCATGCGGTACAAAGAGATGTAAACCACACGAGCGATGCGACCTTCAACCATCATCGAGCCTTTAGTCAAGTTGCCCATCAAACTGCCTACCGTAGAGAAACGACTGAGTGAAACAAGCGAGCCTTTATCTTTGTAGATGTAGTCTTTCAGATCTCGCCCGTTCAACTTGGCAATAATGTTAGCATACGCACAACTTGCCATTTGGTGCGCGGCTTGTGCACGTGGTGGAACAAACGAACCATCCGCTTGGGTGCATTGCGCTAAGTCACCGATAGCAAAGATGTCATCATCAAGCGTTGTTTGCAGCGTATTCTTCACAACCAACTGGTTAATACGGTTGGTCTCAAGACCACCAATATCTTTCATGAAATCAGGCGCTTTAATCCCTGCCGCCCATACCATGATTTGCGCCGGGATCTTATCGCCATCTTTAGTGGTTAGGCCTTCAGCATCCGCTTGAGTCACCATCGTTGTGGTACGTACGTTCACCCCAAGTTTCGTTAACTCAGAGTGTGCCGCGCTTGAAATGCGAGGAGGTAGTGCAGGAAGGATACGCTCACCCGCCTCAACAAGACTTACATTTAGCTTGCTTGAATCTAAGTCACCGAAGCCGTAAGTACGTAGCTCTTTAACCGCGTTGTGGAGCTCTGCAGAAAGCTCAACACCCGTTGCACCTGCACCAACAATTGCAATATCTACTGTTCCTTGGCCGCTCTTAGCATGCAACTTTAAGAACTGGTTATTCATTTCGGTACGGAAACGGTGTGCTTGTTCTGGACTATCAAGGAAAATACAGTTGTCACGTACGCCTGGTGTATTGAAATCGTTCGATGTAGAACCTAGCGCCATTACGAGAATATCGTATTCAAGCTCACGGCTTGGCATAAGCAGTTCGCCCTGCTCATCTTTCAATTCACTTAATGCAATGACTTTACGTTCACGATCAATGTCGTTCAAGCTACCCATTTGAAAATCAAAGTTATGGTTTTTTGCATGTGCTCGATAGCTCAATGCATCCACACCTGCATCCAACGAACCCGTTGCAACTTCATGCAGCAATGGCTTCCAAAGATGACTCGCTTTGCGATCGACCAGAGTAATCTGAGCACGTTTTTTACGACCTAAAGTTCTACCTAGCTTAGTAGCTAGCTCTAAACCACCAGCACCGCCGCCTACTACGATAATTTTTGTCACAATGACAATCCTCTACAAAATGACTAAATGGGTTTCGGTTCGATGACTCCAACCGATAAATTCTATGTATCTACTCGGCCTTGCTTCCAAAAGCTGTGGCCTGTTTAATGGCTGTAACGATAAACAACAGCTTGCCGAATAGTTGAAGGGGTAAAAGCAACAAACATCGCTTTGTCGCTCTACTCACATGGATAAAAAGCTGCCTACCTGAGAGGTAGAGCACAAATAGTTGGCAAGTTTTTCACTCGCTCTCAATTTTTTTTGATATTTATCAAAATATTTTGCGTAAGAACATTATATATAGCAAAACGATGACCGCAACAAAAATCCTCACCTTTAATGAGGATTCGCCACCAACCAGTTAACGCCTATGCAAAGATATTGATAACATACATACAACTATGTTACTGATAGATACATCTTGAATTTAAGCATAAAAAAAAGCAGCACTTAGAGAGTGCTGCTTTTAGAAAATAACGGAAATGATTAAGCGTTCTTAAAGGCTTTCAGTGCCTGAAGATGGTGAGAGATTTTTTTGAACTTATGGCTCTCCTTTTCATCCCAGATTATATCGTAATAATCTTCAAGTGCTTCAGCGGTTTTAGTATTGTCATGGATTTCATCTTCTCGCGAAAGCACGACTAAACAACGTCCTTTATTCTTAACTCGATACTGAGCAACACACTTGGTCGCGATATCTTCATACTCTTCAGGGCGGTCAATTCGCCCCACCATGTTGGTCTCAGGTCTCAGGTTAGGATTAAAAATCACCTGTTTGATCCCGCACAAGAAGCCAATGCGCTCGGCCCAAAATCCACCAAGACCAACCCCACAGATAATTGGGTGTGGATCATCTGATTGCTCTATCACTTTATGCACCTCTTTGAGAAGATGCTGCATATCGTGTTTTGGATGCAAAGTACTGTAGTTGATGAAACGAACGTCGTCATCGATGAATTGCAACTGCAGTATCTTTTCGTGATTGCCTGGGCTTGTTGAGTCGAAGCCATGTAGATAAATAATCATTGTACCTCCCCCATTGAATGTTGGTACCGTTTGATCAATCTAACACGAAAAACAAGGTTTTAAAGGGAAGTGCACTGAAATTATATTTTTCACTTCCTAAACGTGATCCTAGCTACAGAAAGTATCACTCAGAGCCTTGGCTTCAGTTAGGTAATGAGCATCGCCCCACAGCTGGTGAGCCAGTAAATACCACAACATCGCCATCATTCGACAGCGCGGCAACCACGCCTCTACACCATCGAGCCAAGCCTGAACATCATCAATACCGCGCAACTGGCAATACTTATGGACCGCTTCAGTGATGGGTAAATCACTGGCCGAGATGGTCAGTGCTAAGTCGAACCTCGGATCAGCTAACGTGGCGTGTTCCCTGTAACCGCCTTTGTTTCCCTAAAAAAAGACACTGCTCCAAAGCTAGTGTCTCTTCATTAACCGCCCTTTATGTATGGTATCGGTATACAGCTAACCCTTACCACAGCAAGTCAATATAGACTTACTGTACTGAGTCGCTAAGTAGATGGTCGGTAAAAAGTTAAAGACCCAATAAGCTCTTAGACTGCTGCTTACGAATCTCCGTCTCATCAGCCCATTCAATCAGCCCAGACTCAAGATCCATAAGACGCATGGTCATCTTGTAGTACACGTCCTCATCGCTGCCGTCTTTCTTAACAATACTTGATAGGTTGCCGTACAACATGTACTGAGCACCGACCATTTTACCAAACTGAATCGCTGAGCTTTGGTTTACAAGCTCATCATTGTTTTGGAAGTTCAGTTGGTCACGAACAGACTCTACACGGTCCATATCAACGAAACGAAACTTACCAGAATTCAGCATTTTGGTACTGATCGTGTCAGTAATAGACTCAGTATCGATGTGCTCACTGGTTTTGTTCTTGATGCGCTCAACGAACACGATAGGACGCTGATCACTAGTAATATAAGACACAGCACCAGAGACCATCATGCTATCGACCATTTCAGCCGCAATCGTTTGAAGGTCAGTTGAACCAAAATCGATTGTCGTGGTTTCTACTGCTTGCGCATCACCGTAGCTTACCTTGTTTGAACAACCACCTAAAATAACCGCTAAACCTAATAGCGCAATGACACTCTTTTTCATTTTGTTTCCTCAACTTATCGCTGAATGGGGCTACCCACACTCTTAAATTCTTGTATTAGCGAATGTATCAATTCGCTTCCCTTAACTCATGTGTCATACCAATCGTAGTAAATCACTAGTCACGATAGATCACTGCTCTCGGAACTGGACTCGGAACTGGGTTGCGTTAGGGTTGACCGACACTTCCGACAGCGAAATACTTTCAAAGCCACGAATAATGGCTTGCTTCCAAGGCCCTTGCTTTAAGTTAACTTCAAGCCCTGCATCGTCGTACCAATAGAAGCGATAAAGAATATTTTGATCGCCTTTATAGTTACTGTTTAAGCGAACAATCCCTCGGGTATGACCATTAACTTGGTCGGTATGAATATCTTCAACCATTAAACGGTCGCCCAGTACCTTATCACCAAAGAATACGTTCTGAGTCAGACCATCGACCCTTACACCAGCGGTATTATCTGCACAACCAGTCAGAACGACCACCGCTGCTAAGCTCACTAACCAATTTCTCATTACAGCCTCCCTAGCTGCTTATGCCACATTGTTGCGTTGTTCCCTTGCCGAGAAATCCAAACCAGTGTGGTCTGGCCTTCTCGAATATCGAAATCATACGTTTTAGCACCTGCTTCTAATGTATATTGACCACTAGTTGCGACAAACGTGCTGCTCTTAATTTCTGCAGGTAGAGATTGCCAACTGCGAGTGTCTGGCTGCTCTGTCAGTGTATTCCACACATTAAACAACAGATTACCAACATCATCGTCTTGGGCAGTTTCTTTGCGAATACGATCTTTCGCGACCACACGCAGTGCTTGGCGAATAACGATGCTCGTCATACGCTCGGATAAATCGTTTTGAGCCATCGCGTTGACATCCGTGATCAGATGCTCTTGTAACGACTGACCGTTAATACGCAATGCTGAAAAGCGCTCTGCATTTTGTCTTGGGTAATAGGGCAATGCCAGAGAATATATTGTCCCTTGATTGCGACTGTCATAAACAGGTAAATCCAATCGCCAACTGCCCATCGCTTGAACCGCACTCTGCTCTTGAAGCACAATCACTCGACCTTGCCCATCGATAAGTTTAGATGATGCTTGGTAGCGTTGTTCAAGCGTTGCTAAATCTTGTCGCATCCCTAGACGAGTTGCTGTCGCTATGGTCCTATCGATAATCTCTTGGTTTTCAGGCATCACAGCCAGCGCTCGCCGATAATCGACATAGGCACTATTTAAGTCGTTAGAGGCTTCATAAAGTAGGCCGGACAAAAACATCAAATAGGCGTTTTGTATCGATTGCAGCTTTTTGCCCGCATCGGGGTAATTGGAAAGAATACTGCCGACGTTGGCAGACACACCCTGTTTTTTAGCATCGCTGGCGGCTTGTTCTAACTCTGCTTGGCGTTGTTTCTTTGCCTGTTCTTGCACTTGGTTGGCACGACGCATTTCTATCACCGCACCTTCTAAATCATTTATCTTGAGGTAATTTAAGCCGAGATATAAATGCAGAAAACCCAACTCGTAATCGGGTGGCACATACTCGGTAATATTGTCATTGACCGCCAAAGCCCCCACACTGGTAGCACTGTCAGAAAGAGAAATCACCGCTTTACTCTGCTGATCTTTTACTGCTTGGTCGGCCAATTCAAACCACGACTTACTCTCTGGGTATTGTTGAGCCAGTAGATTAACCCTGCCCTTTTCTAAATTATCAAGAATGTCTCCGGCAGCGTGATCAGGTAACGCTTGTTGAGCTTTAGAATAGGCCCCAGCCTTTACGGCTTGATATACACCTCTGTTTTGTGCGCTGTAGTGACTAAATAAATTCCCAGCAGACAAACTTGCACAACCAGTGATCAATGCCGTAAATAAGGCAATAGAAGCGAATCTAAACTGTTGCTTCACTTAATATCTCCGTGCATGTTTAAAATGCCAACTTCATCTTCATAAACTTCAATGCCATCGCTGTGTGTCGAGGCTTTAATCAACCGAATACGCGGCAAATGATATTGTTCTCAATTGATGCCATATCCAGGCAACGATTGAAGTTTAAAGTTGGCATACAAACAATAAATTTTCCAACTAGCCCATCAGTAGCGGACCAAGCGGACGGCCACCAACTAAGTGCATGTGAATATGGTAGACCTCTTGGCCGCCATGAGAATTACAGTTCACAATAAGGCGGTAGCCATCGTCTGAGATACCTTCTTTTTTTGCGAGCTTACGAGCCACAGTAAACATGCGCCCCATCATTGCTTCATCTTCCACTTCAACATCATTGGTTGTCGGGATCAGCTTGTTAGGAATAATTAAAATATGGCTAGGAGCGCGAGGGTTAATATCGCGAAATGCCGTTACTAATTCGTCTTGATAAAGTAGGTCTGCAGGAATTTCTTTATTGATGATCTTACTAAAGATGGTTTCTTCAGCCATGTTGTTCTCCGATAAAACATTTACTTTTTAATGCTTTGAGTATGCGCCATGACGCAACAAACCACAATTAATCTGATTTAAAACATAATAAAAAACAGCGTTCACATCAAAGAATGTCAACCTTAGCCGCCAACAATGACACTTTGTTTATCAATCAGGGTTATTTTTGATGTGTGCGTCATAAAATACGTAAGTCGGACTCAGTAGAGTGCTGATAATTTTGTTAGTTTTATTTAAACCTGAATTTGGGTTTGTATTGTTACTTTAGGGAGAAAGGCAATGAAGGGTTCTGTGATCAAGCGTATGTACGCTGGCTTCGCACTGATCATTATCATGTTTGCAGTCACGATAACCATCATGACCAATAGCATGAGTCAGATACACGACAACTTAGAAAGTGTGTCCCAAACCACATTACCGCTTGTTGCGCTTTCAAATCAAACAAGTGTCCAACTGCTTTCCGCTGATAAATCGTTCAAAGATTTCTTAACTACACAGAACGCGGAGCGTATGGCTGAAATGCGTGCAGAATTTACCGCCTCACAAGCCACTTTCTCAAACGTGATCGCAACCTTAGAAGCTGCCAGTCAGAACAGCACCACCTTGGTTGAGCGCATTGCTCAATTAAGAGAAATGGAACAGCGTTACTTTACTGAGGCCTATGAGGCGATGAACAATTATGTCGCAATGTTCGAGGCTCAAGAACAAGTACAAAAAGCCTCGCGTGACTTCCAACGCCTCCACTCTGAATTAATGGTCGGCATGAAAGAATACGTTGCCGAACAGAATAGCATTTCAGTCAAAGTGATGGCGAAGAGCTACTTCATAAAGCTACAAGATGCAGAAGTTATCACTTCTGACGCGCTCGCCAGCTCTGATGTTGCCTTCGTTCAAAAAGCCGTTAATAAAAACAAAAAAGCGGTGACACACCTAAATTACGCCTACCGAGGCTTAGCGACACAACTTCCAGCAATTAAGAGCGTTTTTGATAAGCCGGTTCAAAAATTCACCAAAGATGTCGGTCAAAAAGGTGGGGTGCTTGATAAGCACAATAACTACCTTAAAGCGAAACAAGCGCTCTATATCAACGTTGCGAATCTCGCAGTAGAAATTGACCAAGCCATGGCAGTACTTGATTCATTCAATGCTACAGCGCAAGAGCAACTCAACGCCTCACTCACTGACGCAAGCATTATCTACGACAAAAGTTTACTCAATGCCATCGCGATCGGCGTCGTAGTGACCCTGTTTGCTGGAGCGATTGGCTACCACATAGCTCACAGCGTGAGAGAGCCATTAACTCGAATTTTAGGCACGTTAGAAGGGCTAACAGAAGGCGACATGACGCAGCGTATTGATATTCGTTACAACAACGAGTTCAGTCGCGTAAGTGGTCATATTAACACCTTGGCTGATAACCTGCAGCACATCTTGGTTAAGCTAAACGATGCTTCAGATGACCTGACCAAAACAGCCAGCGTAAACCAAAAAACCTCTTCAGAGGCGCAGTCTCAATTGAACAGCCAGCGTGAGCAAACGGCCACAGTTGCAACGGCAATGACAGAGATGTCTCATTCTGTACAAGAAGTCGCAAGCAACGCGCAAAGCTCATTAAACATGGTTCAGCAAGTGGAATCGGCTTCTGAATCGGGCCGCCAAGTGATGAGTACTAACATCAGTACCATCAATCAGCTCGAGACTCGCCTTACTGAATCGGTGAGTGCAGTCGGTGAGCTACAACAAATGAGCAGCCAGATTGGTTCTATCCTTGATGTTATCCGTGGTATTGCTGAACAAACCAACCTGCTTGCACTCAACGCGGCCATCGAAGCCGCGCGTGCCGGAGAGCAAGGCCGTGGTTTTGCCGTGGTCGCCGATGAAGTTCGAGTGCTAGCACAAAAGACCACCCAATCGACCTCGGAAATCGAAACCATGATCAGTAACCTGCAATCAAGCTCGAAAACCGCCAGTAGTGTGATTGAAAGCTGCATGAGCGATATGGATATGTCGGTTCAACAAGCATCAAGCGCAAATAGTGCGATGGAAGAGATCCAGGCCTTAATCCTAGAGATCAGCCATATGAGTACGCATATCTCTCAGGCTGCTGCAGAGCAGAGTGAAACGTCAAATGAGATCGCACGCAACATCGAGGATATCAACCATATCGCTGACCAAAGTTACCAAGCAATGTCGTCAATCGCCGAAGTCAGTCAAAATCTAACGACTTTAGCCAATCAGCAAGGCAACTTGGTTCACCAGTTTAAGCTTTAGTTCACGGCTTAAAGCTTTTAGATTCACCGATTCAAGCTTTGAGCTCATCAGTTCACACTTTGGTCTATAAGCTTAAGTTATAGAAGGTTAGAAAATAGATAGATATCCATTACAGGTATTGAAGGTTATTACCCGATAGTGGTAACTAATTGAGCAAGGGCAACTTTTATCAAGGGTTGCCCTTGTTTTTTGTGATCTTTGTCCTTATATGATAACTAAGGCTTGCTGCTTAACATTTTCTTTCACTTTTATGAGCGAGCCACTATTAAGGAATTTTTATGGCTGTTCATGTTGGCATTATCGATCAAGATCCGATTCGCTTGATCACCCCTCTACTCGATAACCGTGCGATTAGCACTCATATCGTGTTTATCGGTGACAACAAGCAACAAGGTATGTACCTGCGCTTGCAAAATGTTCTCAAAAAGCGCGACATCACCAGTGAGTTCTTTGAGATCCCGACAATAGTGAATACGTCAGTCATTAAAGAGTCGATTCGCGTATTGGCTGAAGACCTTAAAGCGCGAGGCGAAGAAGTAAAACTCAACGCAAGTTGTGGTTTACGTCATCGCCTTCTTTCAGTCTATGAGGTATTCCGAACGTACCAGTGGCCAATCTTTGTTGTCGAACCAAACAGTGACAGACTGTGTTGGTTGTACCCGAATGGCAAAGAAGATGCACAAGTGCAAGACCGTATCACTATCGACGACTACCTAACTGTGTTTGGTGCTCGTGGCGAATTCAGTAACGTACAACTGTCTCCGCAACTCGATCAAAAGCTCTATGAGTTGGGCGAACGCTGGGCAAGTAATGCGCTAGAGTTAGGCCCGGGCCTTGCGACCTTGAACTACCTTGCGACGTCATGCCGTAAAGAACAAAAACTAGATGTGGAACTGTCAGAGAAACAACAGGGCTACCGCGAGTTGAATATGCTATTGAGCGACTTGGTGGAAACCAAAATTGCCACTTACCACAACGGCATTTTAACCTTTATCAATGAAGACGCACGACGCTTCTCAAACGGCGAGTGGCTTGAAACTCTGGTTAACAGCACGGTCAAACAGATCCAAGATGACATGCCGACTATTCAAGATCGTTCGTTGAATGTCCAAGTCTACCGTCAGTTGGGTGAGCGAGAGGTTCGTAACGAGCTTGATGTGGCATCGGTCGTCAATAACAAACTACATATCATCGAATGTAAGACCAAAGGTATGCGTGATGATGGCGATGATACCCTGTACAAACTGGAATCGCTAAGAGACTTACTAGGTGGCCTGCAAGCACGTGCTATGCTGGTGAGCTTCCGCCCTCTTCGTCACAATGACATTACACGAGCTGAAGATCTTGGTCTGGCATTGATAGGCCCAGACGAATTAAAAGATCTGAAAACACACCTAACGGCATGGTTTGCAGCCGCCGGAGGCAGTGAAGACTTAGAGTGCTAATCGACAGAGATTCGAGCATAACGAAAGCTCAATAACGAATAACAAGGCGCATGACTGGTTATACCAATTTGATTATTTAATTGGTCAGCTTAGTCCAACTTCGGTAGCACATAGATATAACCTTCTCAGTCGACTCA
>NZ_CANLBV010000105.1 GCF_947488985.1 uncultured Vibrio sp. | reverse complement strand
GTCAGTGTAATTATCATAGTTCGTAGCATGATCCTGATTTTACTAAAAATCAAGCACCTTCAATGATCACGGGTATAAGACAACGCGAATAACGGCAAACTTTATCGCCGCCGTTATTCACTTATTCACTTATTCAGCGATCAATGTTTAGCATCAGTTGTCAGATACTCAGTAATTAACAGGCTTGAGTTTATCGCGCTATTGTTCTTCTAAAACCACCCACTAAAAACAACACGCTGAGTATACCCAACGACACACTACCACCACTGCTTGAACTCGACGATGTAGTAACGCCAACATAAGCGGCTCTTTTCTCATCAGTCGACACGAAGTTAGCCGTTTCAGATCCTGCCATCACACTATCAATCCAATCTTTATAGTCAACAATTTCAGTAAAGACAGACGTTACAGTGTTATTTCCACCACAGGTGTCAGGGCCAAAACTGGTGATCCCGACTTGTTCATAACTGGAACCATTTTTCCAATAGACCGGGCCACCGGAATCACCTTGACATGTACCGCCATATAAGCCAGAAGCCGCTCTATCACCCACAAAACAAATCTGATTATCAGTTAATGCTGAGCCGTCAATAAATGTCCCGGCACATGTGGCATTCTCAACCAAGGTAAGATCAGCGCTCTGCAGAATGCTGGTACTGTCGAAACCTGAGCGTGTATCACCATGCCCGACTGCAACAAACTCATTATTCACATCACGATAGCTCTCATCGTCAGGTCGCGTGATCACATCATTAACGGAGTCAATGTTGAGTGCACTTTCTAGCTTCAATATCGCAATATCATTACTCAGCAAATCATTCAGGTTGTTCGAGTAATCACTGCGATAATAAATTTCTGACACACGCACATTTTGAATATTGCCGTCTGGAAAATCGTCCGTGTTCTCTATTTGAGGAACAGCAACCGTAAACAACTGTGCATACTCATCACCATAGATACAGTGGGCAGCAGTCAGGATATGGCTAGGGTCGAGAATGGTTGCACCACAGTATGCCGCAGTGGAATACACACCATCATATTCAATTCGATCGATGAACAAACTCGCCATTGAAGGAAATTCGCTCACCGAAGCATCACTACCATTGACGATATAAGGTGTCACACTGGCATCTGACGTACTTTCGGTGGTAGCTTCCGTCGCCATCGTCATTGATGTATAAAGCAACGGCACTGATGTATAGAGCAAGGGTACTAGAAGCCCAAACACGGCTTTTCGAATTGGGTTCATTGCGTGGTTTACATTCATAGTTCACTCCTTGTGCCGCAGACCACTCATTCATAAAAATGATAATTCACCACGATAACACATCACCATAGTCATTATAGTCAGTATTTATCACCCATCAGGCACACCTCTCATTTTGTCAGTGAGCTCCGTCACCCGAACAACACCAACTCACCGAGTCTTCTCGTCAGCGATCTTTATGGCCACCTGCCGAGCTATGGTAGTAGTTTATGTGGTAGTGATGAGTTATCTATTCAAAAATACGTCTCTAAACGTATAAAAGCCTACTGTTGAACTTCTCCATAAAGAAAAGCAAACAATAGGCTTTTGGTTAGACTTAAAATGTTTTAAAGCAAACTAGGGCGTGTTGACCTTTACTGGTTAAATTTCGTTCGAGATGAAAGCGTTTTAATCGCGGCGAGGGGGAAGTAACCTAGTCACTCTAAGCAAATCTCCCTCAACAAAGAGTAAAACGCTTTTAGCCGAACCCTTCGGGCAGCGTTTGCTGGTCATTTCTACTACGTTACCGGCTTCTTATGTAGGCTAGCTACATAAGAAGCCTCTGCCTGGTATAAATACCCAGCAACTCGCTGCAAAAATCAGCTCGAAAAATCAACACACCCTAGCCACGGTAGTAACGCTGAGGGACAAACGGCATTTTCTCAACCGTCATTGGTAGCTTCTTACCGCGTACCTCTGCAAAGATTTCACTGCCGATAACGGCAAGGTCAGTACGAACATAAGCCATTGAAACAGGTTTACCTGCATTAGGGCCTGCTGTACCACTTGTCACAATACCGACTTTGTTGCCTGCAGAGTCGAACAATTCAACGCCTTCACGTACCGGTGCTTTCGTTTGACCCACTAGGCCAACACGCTTGCGTTGTACATCTTTCGTCGCGATTTGCTCAAGGATTATATCAGCGCCAGGGAAGCCACCAGCTCGTTCACCATCAGTACGACGTACTTTTTGAATACCCCAAAGCAGACTCGCTTCTACTGGCGTTGTTGTTGTATCTAGATCATGACCGTACAGACATAGACCACACTCAAGACGAAGTGAGTCACGAGCACCAAGGCCAATCCACTCGACTTCAGCTTCTGAAGTTAACTTACGTGCTATTGCTTGAGCGTGATCATTCGGTACAGAGATCTCGTAGCCATCTTCACCCGTGTAGCCGCTGCGGCTGACGATGCATTCAATGCCATCGATGTCGATTTTTTGAACATCCATAAACAGCATCTCTGCAACCCTCGGTTGGAAACGAGCCAGAACTTCCGACGCTTTAGGGCCTTGCAGTGCCAGTAGAGAGCGATCATCAATCAATTCCATGACAACGTCAGCGGGCAGATGAGCCTCTAAGTGGGCGATATCTTGCGCCTTACACGCGGCATTCACGACCACAAATAGGTGGTCGCCTAAATTTGCCACCATCAGATCATCCATGATGCCACCCTGCTCATTAGTAAAGAACGCGTAACGCTGCTTACCAGCAGGGAGATCGATAATATCGACAGGAACCAAAGATTCTAAAACTGCCGCTGCGTTTACACCATGAAGACGAAGCTGTCCCATATGAGAAACATCAAAAAGACCGGCAGCGTCACGAGTATGTAAGTGCTCTTTCTTAACACCAAGTGGATACTGGACTGGCATATCGTAGCCAGCAAAAGGGACCATTTTGGCACCTTGTTCAACATGCAGCGCATGCAGTGGTGTTTTTAATAGGTCTTGATTAGCGTGTTCTTGAGTCATTATGTTCTCCATGAAGCATTGCAGCCTTTCCAAAGTCGAGTCTGCCGCTTGTATCTCGATTAAGAGTCGCCCTAACGGTAGTGATTACCGTTAGAAACAGTAGATAGTAAAAAGTGATGTCAGCCTAAGCTGTATAAGCCTGCTGTGATTTACAAATAAACTTGAGATTTACAAATGCTCAGTCACCACAAATATAGGTCTAGCGTTTTTTATTTCGTTAGCTTTATGAACATCGATAGCCGAACAAAAATACGCCAGTTCACTTTCTAAGAGTTTACTTCAGTAAACTTAAATCAACATGAGTCAACCATGTTTATTATAGTAAACAAGCATGCTTCAGTTTTACACCATTAACAAGATTAAAACAGCCCAAAATGTGACATTTAACAATTTTAAAACAACCTTTCATTGCATACAAAATCGCGATATTGATAATTTTCACCCCAATATCGCGCGAGTTAGCCAACGTTTAAAACAAAAGCAAACGTTTGCCTATGCTATGGGAAATTTTAAAATCGTTATATTACTTGGCTGTCACCCATAAAATCAGCGCATCTTCAGCACTGGTTGAGATGAGCATGTGCCCCATAGTCGCATCGTAATACATGCTGTCGCCTTCGCTCATCGGTACCGGTTCATAGAACTCTGAATAGAACATCACATCGCCAGAAATGATCATCAGAAACTCTTCACCGTCGTGGCGCACCCAGTCGTTATACTCTTCAAAGGTACGCGCTCGCACACGGCTCTTAAACGGCATCATCTTCTTATTAGAAAGCTCTGTCGCCAGCAGTTCATGCTCATAAGTCGGCGTTGGGTGGGGTTTGCCCTGACCCGCCTTGGTTAAGTCGCGGCGTCCTGTGGCAACTTTTTTCTTCGGTGGCTCAAAGAGTTGAGGCATATCTATTTGCAGCCCCATGGCTAACTTCTGCATCGCTTGAAAGGTTGGTGAGATCTGTTCGTTCTCTATTTTACTTAGCGTAGAGCGTGCTAAACCCGTTCGTTGGCTTGCCTCTTCCAACGTGATCCCAAGCTTACTGCGAATATCTTTAATCCGCTGACCAAGCTTAAGTGGCTCGATATTTTGCTCTAGCGTTTCCTTGGCTAACGTTAAAGATGGGTACTCATCATAAATGTCTTCTGACATAGATCCCTCATTGACTGTGACTTCCTGTTTATTGATTTCATTGTTGCATGAAGCGCTTTGTTGATTAAAGAGCACACAGAGAAATAAAGCGTGCTCCCCGTAGCAAAACAAGAAAAGTTGTTTCCTATTGGAAATATTTGTTGAAAATTGATTTCATCGGAGCTATGTTATCGACTTGTTAGATGAAAAGATGCTACTTCAGCTCTTACAAATGATAGATTTAACATTTGTAAGAGCTGTTTTTTACCCGAACTTTTTGGGAAACAATTCGTGCTGCATTGCCCCTACAACGATCGCTTAGACGCTGTAAGAGTATATTTATAACGCAATTCACGTTTATCTATATCTATATGGCGCAAACGATACCGATGCAGAAATCAACGTAAGACCTAATGGACTATAAAAACAATCACCATTAGCTTAATGAAAGGTCTCGACAATGAACGCTTACCAAAACCATAGCTTAGACAGTTTTTTCTCTACCAACCTGGCGGGCACGGACGACGCCGTATTTGCTGGAATCCAAGCAGAGAATACGCGCCAAAACGAACAAATCGAACTTATTGCTTCTGAGAACATCGTTTCTAAAGCAGTAATGCAAGCTCAAGGCACTTGCCTTACCAACAAATACGCAGAAGGTTACCCGGGACGTCGTTACTACGGCGGTTGTGAGCATGTAGATACCGTTGAAGCTATCGCAATCGAACGCGCTAAGCAGCTGTTCAAATGTGAATACGTAAACGTACAGCCTCACTCAGGCGCTCAAGCCAACGGAGCGGTTAAACTTGCCCTACTTCAACCTGGCGACACTATACTAGGTATGTCTCTTGACGCGGGTGGTCACCTTACACACGGTGCACGTCCTGCAATGTCTGGTAAATGGTTCAACGCAGTTCAATACGGCGTAGACCGCGACACGCTTGAAATCGATTACGAAGCAGTTCGCGCTTTAGCTATCGAAAGTCAACCTAAAATGATTATTGCTGGTGGTAGTGCTATCCCACGCGTGATTGATTTCGCTAAATTCCGTGAAATCGCTGACGAAGTTGGCGCAATCCTAATGGTTGATATGGCACACATCGCGGGTCTTATCGCGACAGGTGCTCACCCTAGCCCACTACCACACGCACACGTTGTTACTACAACAACGCACAAAACACTTCGTGGCCCACGCGGTGGTATGATTCTGACTAACCACGAAGACATCAACAAAAAGATCAACTCTGCAGTGTTCCCTGGCCTTCAAGGTGGCCCATTAATGCACGTGATCGCGGCTAAAGCCGTCGCATTTGGCGAAGCGCTTGGCCCTGAGTTTAAGACCTATATTGATTCAGTGATCAGCAACGCAAAAGTTCTGGCTGAAGTCTTACAATCTCGTGGTTGTGACATTGTCACTGGTGGAACCGATACCCACCTGATGCTGGTTGACCTTCGCCCTAAAGGCTTAAAAGGTAACGTAACAGAAGAAGCATTAGAGCGTGCAGGGATCACATGTAATAAAAATGGCATCCCATTCGACACAGAGAAGCCTATGATTACTTCGGGTATTCGTTTAGGTACGCCAGCGGGAACCAGCCGTGGTTTTGGCACTGAAGAATTCAAACTTATCGGTGAATGGATCGGCGATGTACTTGATGGCTTAGTTGAAAGCCCTGAAGGCAACGCTGAAGTTGAGCAACGTGTTCGCAAGCAAGTTAAAGAGCTGTGTAAGCGTTTCCCTCTTTACCGTTAAACGGTTTTTACAATTTTTAAATTAGAACATCATAAATTTTTTGGAGAATAAGCAATGGACAATACACTAAAGTTTGCAGACAGCCACGAGTGGGTAAAAGACAACGGTGACGGTACTGTGACTATCGGTATTTCTGAGCACGCTCAAGAGATGCTTGGTGACGTTGTTTTTGTTGACCTGCCTGATACGGACGACGAAATTGAAGCGGGCGAAAGCTTCTCACTGGTTGAATCAGTAAAAGCGGCATCGGACATCTACGCACCTATCTCAGGTGAAATCGTAGAAATTAACGAAGAGCTAGAAGATAGCCCAGAGCTCATCAACGAAGACCCTTATGAGGGTGGTTGGATTGTTAAAGTGAAGATGTCTGATGCGTCTGAGCTAGACAACCTCAAAGATGCGGAAGAATACCTAAGCTCTATCGAAGAAGATTAATAAACAACCGCATTACGATAAAGCTGCTCTCTTGAGCAGCTTAATTTTAGGGGCTAGCTCACGGTCCCAAAGAGAAAGTAGAACAATACCATGACTGAATTACTTCAAAGCCAATTACTGAAAAATCTGGGTACTCAAAACGAGTTTGTTGCTCGTCATAACGGCCCAAATAAAGCAGACCAGCAAAAAATGCTTGAAGCGATCAACGCGACTAGCCTAGATGCACTGATCGACGAAACGGTTCCTGCACAAATCCGTCTTGAAAAACCAATGACACTTGCTGCGCCACTGAGCGAAATGGACATGCTGAGCTCGCTTAAAGCGATCGCGAACCTAAACCAAGTGAAACGCACCTTCATCGGTCAAGGCTACTACAACACATTCACTCCAAACGTTATTCTACGTAACGTTTTAGAGAACCCAGGCTGGTACACAGCTTACACACCATACCAACCAGAGATTTCTCAAGGTCGTCTTGAAGCTCTACTGAATTACCAACAAATGGTAATGGACCTTACAGGTATGGAAATCGCCAACGCATCACTTCTTGATGAAGCGACAGCGGCTGGCGAGGCAATGACACTGTGTAAGCGTGCTGGCAAGAGCAAGAGTAACGTCTTCTTCGTTGCTGACGATGTTCACCCGCAAACACTAGAAGTGGTTAAAACACGCGCTGAATACATCGGTTTTGAGGTGATGGTTGGCTCACTGGAAACCCTGTCAGAACAAAACGTATTTGGTGCATTGGTTCAATACCCGGGCACAACAGGTGAAGTGCGCGACCTAACTGACATCATTGCGAAAGCGCAAGCAAACAAGACTCTTGTAACGGTTGCCACTGACCTACTGGCATCGGCTCTACTTAAGCCAGCCGGCGAAATGGGTGCAGACGTCGTCATCGGCTCAGCGCAGCGTTTCGGCGTACCTATGGGATACGGCGGTCCACACGCTGCATTCATGGCAACGCGTGACAAGCATAAGCGTACTATGCCAGGTCGTGTGATCGGCGTTTCTATTGATACGCATGGTAACCAAGCACTGCGTATGGCAATGCAAACTCGTGAGCAACACATCCGCCGCGAGAAAGCGACATCGAACATCTGTACAGCTCAAGCACTACTAGCAAACATGGCGTCTTTCTACGCGGTTTACCACGGTGCGGAAGGTCTACGTACTATTGCTCGCCGTACACACCACATGACAGCCATCCTAGCGGCTGGCCTGACTAAAGCGGGTTACGAGCTAACGAACAACAGCTTCTTCGATACCATCACAATCAACTCAGAAGAGAAGACAGATGCACTGTACGCGAAAGCGCAAGCAGCAGACATCAACCTTCGTCTTATTCAGGGTAAAGAAAACCAAGATAAAGAAGGTCACGGTAAGATCGGCATCAGCTTCGATGAAACCACCACCATCGACGACGTCAATGCCCTATTCGCGATCTTCGACGTCAAAGAAGACGTTCAAGCGCTCTCTTCAGACATTGCATTCAACGAGTTTGCCGCGATTCCAGAAAGCTGCCGCCGTGAGTCTGAGTTCCTAACCCACCCAGTATTCAACACGCACCACAGCGAAACGCAGATGATGCGTTACCTAAAACAGCTTGAGAACAAAGACTTCTCACTGACGCACGGCATGATCCCACTCGGCAGCTGTACCATGAAGCTGAACGCAGCGGCTGAGATGATCCCAATCACATGGCCTGAATTTGGTTCTATTCACCCATTCGCACCTCTAGAGCAAGCAGCCGGTTACACTGCGCTCGCCAAAGATCTGAAAGAGAAGCTTTGTGAAATCACAGGCTACGACGAATTCTCATTGCAACCTAACTCGGGTGCATCAGGCGAATACGCAGGTCTTATCGCGATTCAACGCTACCACGCAAGCCGTGGCGAAGGTCACCGTAACGTATGTTTGATCCCAAGCTCGGCGCATGGTACCAACCCTGCAACGGCATCAATGGTGTCAATGAAGGTCGTGGTAGTGAAATGTGATGACGATGGCAACATCGACATGGCAGACCTAGCAGCGAAAATCGAGAAGCATAGAGACAATCTATCTAGCATCATGATCACTTACCCTTCTACGCACGGCGTGTACGAAGAGCAAGTGAAAGAGGTGTGTGAACAAGTCCACGCTGCGGGTGGTCAGGTTTACCTAGACGGCGCGAACATGAACGCTCAAGTGGGCTTAACGTCACCGGGCTTCATCGGCTCAGACGTATCGCACTTGAACCTCCACAAAACCTTCTGTATTCCACACGGTGGTGGCGGTCCGGGTATGGGGCCTATCGGCGTGAAATCGCACCTCGCTCCTTTCCTACCGGGCCACATTGAAAACGGTGTACAAGGTTCGGATTACGCGGTATCCGCTGCCGATCTAGGTAGTGCTTCTATCCTACCTATCTCTTGGGCTTACATCGCGATGATGGGCGAACCTGGCCTAACGGAAGCAACCAAAGTCGCGATTCTGAACGCGAACTACGTGATGGATAAACTACGTCCTCACTACCCTGTTCTTTACCGTGGCACTAACGGCCGCGTCGCGCACGAATGTATTATCGATATTCGTCCACTGAAAGAAGAGACAGGCATCAGCGAAGAAGATATCGCGAAACGTTTAATGGACTTCGGTTTCCACGCGCCTACTATGTCTTTCCCAGTAGCTGGCACACTAATGGTAGAGCCGACTGAATCAGAAGATTTAGAAGAGCTAGACCGTTTCTGTGAAGCGATGATCGCAATCCGCCACGAAATGGCAGCAGTGAAAAACGGTGAATGGCCGCTAGACAACAACCCGCTAGTGAACGCACCACACACTCAAGTGGACCTTTCAGGCGCAGAATGGGATCGCCCATACTCTCGCGAACTGGCTTGCTTCCCATCGAAAGCAACCAAGATCTCGAAGTACTGGCCAACGGTTAACCGCGTCGACAACGTTTACGGCGACCGTAACCTTATCTGCTCTTGCCCAAGTATTGATAATTACGAAGAGTAGTGGGTAGCTGATGTCACGTCACAATAAAGTTTGTGACTAGATTAATTAAGTCTGTGACTGAAATTAAGTTTGTGACTTAAATTTTAGAAAAGAAAAGCGAACCGGATGGTTCGCTTTTTGGTTATTGGGTTAAGCTATCTGCCATTAATTAACTCTGCGACTCTGCTGGCATGCACCTGGACATATCCATGTAGGACTAGATAAAAAATACCCCGGAAATCCGGGGCATCGAGCTTTTACAACCTAGAAGAGACTTTTCAGTCCCGTCTTAATTGATTCCGTGACAATGGTAGTTAACGCTTTGGCTGGTAACTTCTTCAAGTCATCTTCAAAGTATTTACCAACCTCACTTTTAGTTAGGGTGCTTAGTCGCTCTCGCCCTTTAGCAGTCAGCCAAAACATCTTGCAGCAGAGTTCAATGTCCCAAGCATCACCATAACACCGGCTTCACCCATGGTCTTGTAGGGCGTCAGATCGCAATCGACAATCAATCCCTCTTCAACGAGGAGCTGGAAGTGAAGATGGAACTTCGCATCCAACCGGCATTCATATTCATTGTTGTTTAAGTAGACCTTGATGCCTAGGGCTTCTAGATCTTTAACAGTGGTGAGGTTCTTATCGTTTTCCTCAATAGCTATAAGTAGCTCTCGTAAGTATAAATTTTCTATGCTCATTTATTTTTTTTGTTTAGCACAGATCTAATACTTATTTTTTGATGGCTCTGTCAAACGGATCGACAAAGAAAACTAAAAAATTCTTTCTGTAGCGATCTCTGAGAGCTTTATAGAGGGGTGTAAAATAGGGATTTTATAGTGACTGTGACATATCCCACCAATTTGTCTGATTCCATGCCTCGCTAGAACCCTATCTATAAGGTATTGTTAGCTAAGAGTCTTAGTCCATAAAATGAAAGTATATATAGCGCAGTGTGACATCATGAGTTTATTAGAAGATATCTTGAAGGAAATAGGTCCCTGTCTAAGTACGGACTTGGTACAAGAACTGGTTGATAGACACCATCTATCTCATGATGCAGCTCGCAAGCGGGTTTCGAGAGCAGGTAAAGATATATATCGTCTAGAAGGGTTACCTTTCCCTCGTAATGTGAAATTTGTGTATCTAAAAAAGGACTATCGTTCTCCTTACTTCTGGGGAGCATTGTATTCCGCATTTAAAGATACGAACTCTGCTTATTGGTATGCAATTGCAGCACTTAAAGAGCGTGATGGAGTGATGCCTTACGAGCACTTTTTGATTTCATGCGGTGCGCCCGTACGACAACAAAAGCATATACCACCTGAAAAAATCATCGAACGTCTTGAGATGCACGAAATTCTGTCGGTTCGTGATTTAGATGGCTTTGGACGATGTGTTGTGCTTACTCAGTATGAGCAAGACTTGGATTTCATTCTTCCTGACATTAGAGCAAGATTGATAGCTGAAAAGCTCCTCATAAGTGCAGTATCTCAATGGGCGAAGAATCTAGGTTTAGTCAGTTACAACCTTTTCAAAAATCGTGATGAGGAAGAGTTACCTACCGTAAGCACAACAGTTTGGGATATGGCTAGACCATCTTATATATCACCCTTGGTTGATATCGGGCAGAACGACAAGATAAAGCCTGGCTTTTTCGCTTGCGACATCCTATTGAACAAGAAAGTCAGCGATGATGGTATTCAGCCGTTTTTGAGGAAGTGTAAAACCTTAAGGGGGCTACCTAATGTTGGTCGTTGTATGCAGATGTTTGTTGCCAACGAGTACAAATCTGATGCTTTCAAGCTGGCGAAAGAAGCCGGAGTTTTACCTGCTACAGTGGAAAGTCTTTTTGGTCGTGATGTTGCTAAGGGATTGGTCAACTTACTGCGAACCCTAGAGAGTGCTGCTCAAGCTGTCATTATAGAGCCAGAGAGATTCAATCAATTGTTCGATCAGTTGGGCAAAATAGAAGGTGCTGTTGGAAATCTCAGAGGCGTATTGTTTGAGTATTTCTCTGCAAGCGTTGTTCAGAAGGCTTATCGAACCAACTATGTCCGATTAAATGAGGTTTGCAAAACACAGGATGGTAGCCGAGCAGAGTCAGACATCATAGCTGAACTGCACTCAGGGGAGATTCTGTTTATTGAGTGTAAAGGTCATCAACCCAATGGCACAGTGTCATTTGATGAGATTAAAAGGTGGCTTCAGGTTCGGGTGCCAACTCTCAGAAAATATGCACTGGAGCATCCAGACTGGAAGAGGAAAAACTTATATTTTGCACTGTGGACGTCCGGAGGGTTTTCCGAAGAATCGTTAGAGCTTTTGTCTCGGGCAAAAGAGAGTACCAGTAAGTACAAGTTAGATTACTTTGATGCAGAAGATGTTCTCAAAATCGTCCATAGCTGTAACGACAAAGAAATGCTCAAGACTTACTTTAAGTGCTTCCTTGATTATCCGCTGAAGAAGCTAGAGAAAGATTGGTTAAACGCCCTCGATAGCGAGAGCGTTTGAGTACAGATATCAGTATTACCAAATAGGTGCTGTTGCTGCATCGTAGAACTTAACTTCTAATCCCGGGCGCTCTATGAATGCTTTGGCGTTAGCTCTTGTACGAGTGTTGGCAGGAGAGTCCTTATCACCAAAGATACTTACGAAAACTTTCGAAACATTGCTTGCTTTGATTTGATCGAAAATATGCTTATCGTTTTCATCCATTGAATGACCGTGGATAAATAGCACACCATCAAGCTGCTTTAGAGCTTTATAGCCTGCATTCAAATATGGGTTGTGCTCGATTTTATGAAGTTTTTTCTCGTGACTAGGTTCAGAAACGAACAGGGGGAACTTGCCGTTATCTAGGTTGTTTCTTACTTGGTCGACGATACTAGTGTCAGTGGCAGCTCTGAACGTATGTTTCTTGATAGCAGAACCCGAATCGTAGAGGTGTAGTCCACCATGCAGGAAGTAAACATCTTGCTCATCGGTGTTTTCCCATTCGGGACCACGGAAACCATCGTCGGTAATGTACCCGAAAGGTTCGATATCGTTCTTGTTAACAATCCAATAGAGCAAGAGGTCGTAGTTCAAGGTAAAAATGTTGTCGAACTTGTTGATAAAGCTCTTTGCTGATTCAAATTGTGCAGTGGTTACTCGGCTAGAACGTGCAGGGTGAGTTCTAGAGATAACGTCAATTAGTGCATCTTTTAATTGTTCTTGGTCAGATCTTATTTCATCTAACTTTGCTCTATCAACACCGTAAGCATCACCTACAATCTCAGCCGCTTCGAGACTTCGCATTACTTGCTCAAAGTCATAGGTTTCAAAACGATTGAAGATATCTCTTAGCTGCGCATCTCGAGCACCGAACTGTGCTTCGGTGAATAGGTTTTGATAGTTGAATATGTCTCTATCCCAAGCTTGTGAAAAGCCATTTGCTAGTAGGATGGACGGTTCTTGTCCTTCATCTAGCGAATCCAACCTTTCTTGAAAAGACTTTAGTGGCATAACCTTGTTCTCTTTATGTGTTTCCGAGTTCGACCCATAGAGGTATTCTGACATTTCAGATTACTTTTATACCAATCTGGAAAATTAACTGGTCAGGTTAATCCAGTCTCTGGTGCACATTTTGGTAACTCTATCTGCACGCTCCAAGAATCGATTCCATGCAGTGCATACTCTCGACACAATATCTTGGTAGTCGGTAAAACTCTGATT
>NZ_CANLBV010000104.1 GCF_947488985.1 uncultured Vibrio sp. | reverse complement strand
GGAGTCAATAAGAGAATGTCTCTGATCTGATCGTACGATTCTGATTTAGTTCACTCGATTTACGCAACAAAGCCCTTCCAAAGCCAAAATTTCGCCTCTCAAGCCAGATGAACGGTCTCTTCCAACTTGATCTTCAAGTTTTTTTATCTCTATACCTAATTGATATAACTCGGGGTGTGTGGCTTTAATCGAATCGACGAGCTCACCATTTCTAAGCGCCATGTCGAACGCTTGTAAATTTTTGAGGCGAATCGAAAATGCTTTTCCTTGAGCATTAAGCATCGCTTCTTGATACTGATCTTCTAATCGTTCCAAGTTTTCGATTAACGTGATGGCATGCCGTGTCTTTTCATCAAAATCGCTAATATGTGACAGAATCGTATTTCGGTTTTCGTACTCGCCAATAGCATTAACAAGATCGTTCTCAGAGGACAGAAGGGTGCTCATTTTCGCTGCGAAATCTTGAGCGCTTTCCGTTGAATCCCCTAGCAAAAGAGTTTGAGATGAAAAAAAGGCCGTGTTTAATTCGACTCAATGTTACTGATTGTGTTAACGACCTTATGTGTACTTTCAAGCTGCTGAATAGAAAATTTGTTGCTCAGTAATAAACTGATAATAGCTGTGAGAAGTACCGCAGTAAAAAGCAGTAATTTTGATTTGAACGTCATATATTTGCCTGTGAATTGTTGCTTGTGTCATCAAATATCAAATAGGCGGATTGGCGGGAGATCTGACTATTCATGTTTCAGTAAGCGATAAGTAAACACGATTCCCATCATTAGCGGAGTACTAGGGACCGTTCTATAGTTGTTAGTGTCTATTTAAAGTTATTAGTGCCGACTTAGAGTTATTGGTATCGACTTATAGTTATTGGTATCGACCTTCAGCCAAAGAGGTGAACTCTATTATGAGTAATATAATCAATACTTTAATGGGCACTAATATAACTTTGTATTGATGAACATTTATCGACAACTATCACATTCCCTCGATTCTAAGTAAGCCAATATATCCGTTATAAGAAAGCCCCCAGTATCCGTTGTCTTGAAAGATATTTGAATGCCTAAAAAACGCTCTTTCTGATAAGATACTCAACTATTTTTTCGCCAAGTAAGTCCATACTTAGAGAAGCGCAAAGTTATGTAAATTAGCGGGGTATAGGCTGCGTTGGCCTAAACTTTCTGCTTATAATTGCGCCACTATTCCCTGTTGCCCCTTTCTATATGCGAACAATATATATGCGAATAATACTAGCTTTACTGCTTCCTCTTATTACCGTGGCTTGTGCGTCTAGCGATACACACCCGTTATATACACCATCGAATATCGAACCAGTAACCGATTATGAATCGTTTGATGACTATGCCGAGCAGACAAAACAGCAGCTTTTAAAGCACCGTTATTTCCTTACTCAGGACAAAAATGCAGAGTTGTTGGCAAACCTTCCGGCGGAGTTGCAGCTAGAAAGTGACGCTAAGCCAGATAAAGGCGTATTGCTCATTCATGGCTTAGGAGATTCCCCTTACTCTTTTGTCGATATCGCGAAATCGCTGCAGCAAGAGGGGTATTTAGTGAGAACGGTTCTTTTGACAGGTCACGGCTCCCGACCTGCGGATATGCTTAACGTGGATTACCAACAATGGAATGATCTGGTTGAAAAACAAGTAGCACTGTTTAAAAAAGAAGTTGATCACCTCTACCTTGGTGGCTTTTCTACAGGCGGTAATCTGGCTTACTCTTATGCCGCGCAAGATCAGGATATTGAAGGCTTAATGCTGTTCTCTCCGGGTTTTATCTCCAATGAACCCCTTGCTTTTGCTACGCCTTGGATCAGTTGGATTAAGCCGTGGTTGATGGATGTCGATCCGAGTAATACCACCAATTATACTCGTTACTTTACGGTGCCAACCAATGGCTTTGCGCAATACTACAATACCAGTAAGCAGGTCACCGATACGATAAAAGAGCAGCCTTATACTAAACCGGTTTTTATGGTGTTAACCGAGCACGACAGCGTACTCGACACCAAGGCGATCAAAGGCCTGTTTGAAACGCACTTTATTAATCCAAACAATAAGTTGATCTGGTTTGGCTCTGACCCAACGTCTAGCCAAGGAAATATCCGTTATATTAATAGCTATAATCCACAGCTGCGTATTAGCAATATGTCACACATGGGCGTTCTCTACGCGCCTGAAAACCCTTATTACGGCATTAATGGTAGTGAGCGAATCTGTCGCAATGGCTCAGATATGACGGATGATGAGATTAAGCGTTGTAATGCGGGAGAAGAGGTGTGGTACAGCGCTTGGGATGGTCGAGCGAATGAAGACATTCATGCTCGTTTGACCTTTAACCCTTGGTACGACGAAATGATGGAAAGTCTATACGAGACGTTTGTTGCCATAGAGCACAAATAAGCCTAGTCCTTATAAAAAGAGATAAATGCCTAGGGCGTGTTGACCAGCAAACGCTGCCCGAAGGGTTCGGCTAAAAGCGTTTTACTCTTTGTTGAGGAGGGTTGCCGCCACTTAGCCATCACCATCCACTTAACAAGTAATAAGTAACAAGAAGCGACCTTTCCAATTCGTTAGGTTTTATTGGGTACTTGAGTTGTCGCTTCCTTTATCGTTATTTGATTGGGTAATCATGAAACCCTAATTGCTTGGATATATTCCGGCCTGCACAGTGCAGTAACTCGACATAGCGCGCTTTTTTCTCTTCATCAAATCGGATGGTAGGAAAGGAAATGGAGACACCGGCAATGACGGTACCAAAACGATCGTAAACGGGGGCAGCGATACAACGTAAACCCGGTTCTTGTTCTTCATTATCTTCGCCAAAGTGCTGCAGCTTAACCGTTTTAAGTTGATCAATGAGTTGCTCGACGTTTGCAAGAGTGTTTTTTGTGGTTTTGACAAATTCGGCGTCGGCCAGTTGAGTGCGAACGAATTCTTCGTCACGTTCTGCCAATAACACCTTACCAATTGCGGTTGTGTGCAGCGGGTTTCTTCGACCAACGCGAGAGTGCATGCGCAGCGCGAAGCTAGAATCGATTTTGTGTACGTAGATGATAGAACCATGATCCAACGCACCTAAATGAATGGTTTCATTGGTCTCTTCTGAGATCACTCGCATCTCTTTCTCTGCGATTGTGATCATATCCACCCATTCAAGTGACTTTGAACCCAACTCGAACATTTTCAATGTCAGTGAGTATTTGTCAGCTTCACCTTGTTGAGAGACATAGCCAAGCATTTTCATTGTTTGTAGAAAGCGGTAGGTGGTGGCCTTAGACATCATTAGACGCTGTGAAAGGTCGGATACGCCAATTTCCTTCTGTTTCCCCAGAGCTTCAAGAATATTAAACACTTTTAATACCGATGAAACGGCTTCTGGTTGGGTGGACTTCTCCATTTTGATTCCTTTGAGCTATCTAGTATCAAGACAAAATACCATTTTTCATTATTTCTAAAAAGCCTTTTCAAAAAAAACAAAAAATTGGAAATGATCAGCTTATAGCTTTCAAACCGATCATTGTAAGCAATGAATTTGTGTTTTATTGTATGACTTAATCGAGTGGGCGACATCACCGAAACGCCACAACGCTAAACGCAATTGAGGAAGCAAACATGATGCTAGATTCATTCAATCTGAAAGGTAAAGTCGCGATAGTGACTGGCTGCAATACGGGCCTAGGTCAAGGTATGGCAATTGGACTGGCTGAGGCTGGATGCAAAGTAGTTGGCGTGAATCGTACTGAGCCAACCGATACGATGGAAAAAATGAAGGCATCGGGTCATACGTTTTTAGACGTACGTGCCGATCTTTTAAAGCAAGAAGATATTCCCGGAATTATAGAACAAACACTGGCTGAGTTTGGTCACATCGACATCCTTGTTAATAACGCAGGCATTATTCGCCGCGAAGACGCCATTGAGTTTTCTGAGCAAAACTGGGATGACGTCATGAACATCAACACTAAGACTGTTTTCTTTATGTCTCAGTCGGTGGCGAAGCAGTTTAAAGCGCAAGGTACGGGCGGTAAAATCATCAATATTGCCTCTATGCTCTCTTTCCAAGGTGGGATCCGAGTGCCTTCTTATACGGCGTCTAAGAGTGCTTTAATGGGCATTACCCGTGCGATGGCAAACGAATGGGCGAGTGATAACATTAATGTCAATGCGATTGCTCCGGGATATATGGCCACCAACAATACTCAAGCACTGCGTGATGATGCTGACCGTAACCAAGCTATCCTTGAGCGTATACCTGCTGAACGTTGGGGCACTCCGCAAGATGTCGCGGGCCCATGTGTGTTCTTAGCTTCATCAGCATCGGATTATATCCATGGCTATACCATTGCGGTCGATGGTGGGTGGTTAGCACGCTAACGCGTAGCGACTTTGTGTAAGCTCTGAATGTTAAGCTCTGAATACTGAGAGCGAACGTACGAGACTAATTTTGAAATTTGCAGCCATGCTGCGGGAGAAAGTAAATGAAAATCGCACTAATGATGGAAAACAGTCAAGCAGGCAAAAATGCCATGGTAGCCGTTGAGCTAGAGTCTGTGGCTGGTGGTCTTGGTCACGATGTGTTTAACGTAGGGATGACCGACGAAAACGATCACCATTTAACGTATATTCACCTCGGTATTATGGCGAGTATTCTGATCAACTCAAAGGCTGTTGATTTCGTTGTGACAGGGTGTGGAACAGGCCAAGGTGCATTAATGTCACTGAATCTGCATCCTGGCGTGGTTTGTGGCTACTGTTTAGAGCCGTCGGATGCGTTCCTGTTTAACCAAATCAACAACGGAAATGCTATCGCGCTCGCTTTTGCGAAAGGTTTTGGTTGGGCGGGTGAGCTGAACGTGCGCTACATCTTTGAAAAAGCGTTCACAGGTGAGCGTGGTCAAGGTTACCCTCTAGAGCGAGCAGAGCCGCAGCAACGCAACGCAGCGCTGCTTAATGAGGTAAAAGCAGCGGTAGTGAAGGATAATTTTATTGATTCACTGCGCGCAATCGACCAAGAGTTAGTGAAGACAGCTGTAGGTAGCCCGCGCTTCCAACAGTGTTTGTTTGACAATGGTCAAGACCAAAACATTGCCGATTACGTTCGCTCACTTCTGAACTAATTTGGGCACTTGATTGACTAGAGCCAGCCCAATGAGGCTGGCTTTTTTATACAGGTCGTGTGGCGAGAGTATTGCTGGCTCTTTCTAAAGCCTCCCGAACCTGATTCGATGCCCTTTCCGTATTTGCATTCGCTTTTTGTGCCCAAAATGCTTTATGGTACAAACGATACAACGATACAACGATACAACGATACAACGATACAACGATAAGCACTGAGCCCTTTGCCACAGAGCCTCCTCATTGAAACTAAGAGACTTACTATGAATTTTGATATTAATTCACTGAAACACCACCAACTGGTCGAAGATGGTCAACTCGAAGGGTGCTACATTCATCAGCCTGTACCGGGCAGCCAACAAGACGATAAAGCCGTTATTGCAGAGCGCCAAGCGTTGGAAAAGATGGGATATAAGGTGGTACAGGTTCAAGCTAAAAGCGGGACCACAACATTTGCCGAGGCAATGCAAAAGTTTGCGAAGAAGACCGGTCACCAGCCTAAAGAGTAAGGTAGCGGGTAGAATGAAGATATTACTGCTGACGATCGGTACGCGTGGTGATGTAGAACCGTTTATCGCTTTAGGTAAAGCGTTAATACAAAAAGGCCATCAAGTTGATTTATGCGCACCGTCTTGTTTTCAGGCGTTGGTCGAAGAAAATGGTTTGACCTACAAATACATTACGGATGAGTTGTTCAAGTTACTGGATAACGGAACATTAGAAAGTATGGGGAGCTTTGTTAGTGGTATCAAAACCACAATGAAGTTAATGAAAAAGGCCAAGCCACTTAATCGACAAATGATTATTGATAGTATTCGTGCTGGATTAGATTCTGAGCCTGAACTAATCGTTTATCATCCTAAGTGCTTGGCTGCAGTTTCGATTGGTGAAAAACTCAATATTCCAGTAGTGATGGGGGTGCTTCAACCCATGATTGTTAAAACTGGGGCTTTCCCTCCAGCAGGTATTCCCGATTTAGGCTCATTCGTAAATAGGCTCAGTTATCGATTAATTAGTTTAGCTTTTTCTCTGTACTCCAAAGAACTCAATCATCAACGTACCGAACTTTTAGGTTTACCTGCTTCGAAAAGAAATACAGGTATATTGTCATACAGTAACGGGGAACAAGTTCCTGTATTGCACGCGTTTAGCAAACAGTTAGTGTCTCGGCCAAACGATTGGACACGCGACGCAATCATCACTGGTTATTGGCGAACAAAAACAGATTTAGATGATTACAAACCGTCAGCAGAACTGGTGGACTTCTTATCCCATGAATCAAAACCCATTTATATTGGTTTTGGCAGCATGATAGGAAAAGAACCAGACAAAGCGGGGACGATGGTCGTTGATGCCGTCACCAAGGCGGGCGTTCGTGCGATCATTGCTTCAGGATGGGGAGGTCTTAAAGTGGATGAATTACCAGAAAATGTATTGGTGATTAAATCTATTCCGCATGCTTGGTTGTTTCCTAGAGTAGCTGCCGTTGTACATCATGGTGGTGCTGGTACAACTGCAGCGGGTCTTGCGGCTGGTAAACCGACGTTGATTTGTCCTTTTTTTGGTGACCAACCTTTTTGGGGAGCACAAATAAAACAAAATGGATTGGGACCTTCACCTATTAAACAGAAGAAATTGACGAGCGATAATTTAAGTAAGGCTTTAATTGAATTAGTGTCTAATCAAAACTTCAAGATAAATGCGAGTAACTTGGCCGAGGTCCTATCACATGAAAACGGTGTTAATACAGCGATTGCTTGGATGGAGAAAAAAGATCTTTTAAAGTGATTGGTATATCACTTATTCCACAGGCAATACCGTGCTAGACACATCTTCCTCTTCATCATCTTGGTCTACCACTTTATCGGCTATCCAATCTACCGCTTTTGTGAAGTAGAGCTTGTTGGTTTCGGTATCACACCAACTCTTGGATAGCCCTCTTCGATTAAACTCGCTGCCAATTGCGGCGAGTGTTTGGCTGCTTGAACGCCCGTAATATAGGGTGTCACATAACTGCAAATTCGACATAGACTGTGGGTAGGTATTCACCGACGATGTGTTGGCACTCAGTGCTTTAGTTTGGTTATGAGTACATCCGGTCAGGGTTAGGAAAAATAGTATAACTAAGGTTTTGTTCATGGGTTATCGTGATTGATTGAGTATACTGTTACCGTAATATAAACACAGCTGAGCCTGTACTTTGTCAGCATTTGTACAAAATCGACTAGATCGGGGCCATTGTTCCAATTATTGACGGTTTACAGGTGGTAGCGTTAAACCATAGCGTTTTAGATTGCTCTTCTAACCGTTGCTGTGCGGTAAGTGCCGGTAAGGGGCTATTTACTACGATACCCACTGAAGGCACCGTTTTTGGTAATGGTTTTTGCAGATGCCAGTAAACATTTTGGCCAAGAGTTGAGAACCCTTACTTAATAGGCGCGGTGGTTACTAGGCCTTGTGATCTTTCGAGCTGATTTTTGCAGCGAGTTGCTGAGTATTTATACAAGGCAGAGGTTTCGATGTGTAGCTAGCCTGCTGATGTGGAATACAGGCAATGTGCTACTTACAATCGGCGTTAGTATGAGTGTGTTTTTGTTCTATAACTTGGTCGCGGTTGATTGCCTTTTTAATTGATAGACCTTGCAACGTATAGCTTGGTGGCATCTAATGTACTGATTCACAGTTTGTGTATTTGTGTATTTGTGTATTTGTGTATTTGGGTTTTGGTAAGGAGTTAGTTTGGCTAAGAAATATTATGTGGTTTGGAAAGGTCGCACAGCGGGTATTTTTACCACTTGGAACGAGTGTAAGGCGCAAGTTGATGGCTTTGCTGGCGCGAGATATAAATCGTTTCCAACGCTAGGCGAGGCTGAGTCTGCTTTCGGTGGTCAAGCGTCGTCTGCATCAGGTTCTGCGGCGACAAAGCCAAGTTCTACGGGTAAGGCGAAAGCCAAGGTTCCTCCGCTTACTGAGCAGCAAATCTTAGATATGCCGTTTGACATCAAGATCTTTACCGATGGTGGCTGTGAGCCGAACCCCGGTGAAGCTGGGACAGGTTTAGCTGTCTATCAACACAACCAATTAACCGAATTGTGGTATGGCTTATATCAGCCGATTGGAACCAACAATACCGCCGAGTTACATGGCCTTAAACAGGCGTTTTTGCTGGCAAAAGAAAAGTTAAACGCGGGCCTGTCGGTTGCGATTTACAGTGACTCAAAGTACTCCATTGATTGTATTACTAAGTGGGCAGTGGGTTGGAAGAAAAAGGGTTGGACTAAGTCGGGCGGTGAGATCAAAAACCTCGATATTATTAAGCCTGCGTACGCTCTCTATCAAGAATTGTCTGCCCAAATAACCATCCATCATGTGAATGGTCACGTAGGCATTGAGGGCAATGAATTGGCCGATAGAATGTCGATTGTGGCGATTTCATCGAAAGAGCAGCAGCTATCTCAATATCGTGATATCGATGACATTAACGCGATTTTAGCCCTGCGAGCAGGTTAAACAAGAAGCCTATCGATGAGCTTGATCCATCGGTAGGTGCTTAGGGCGTGTTGATCTTTTGATCTGACTTTACGTCTATTTTAGGTTGGGTTTTCAATCCATTGTGACAACTGCTGAGCTTGTTTTAATGAATTAAAGTACTGTGTCACGCGTTGTCTCGCTTTTAGCCTCATCTCTGTTTTGTCGTCGCTGCTCAATTGCGTAAAGCGCTCAATCGCTTCTCTTAATTCATCAACGTTCTTTTCGCTAACCACAAAACCTGTCTCTGGTGAGACGATCTCTTTGCATCCCATAATGTTGGTGGTAATGACTGGTGTACCAACGGCCATCGCTTCTTTTAGCACCAGTGGCCCTGTGTCCACACACCCTGTTTCAGAAAAGCAGAACGGCGCGATTAGGCAGTCATAGTTCGATAGTTTCTCTTTCACCCACTGGTGAGGCTTTGCGCTGAGAAAGGTCACGTTGTGAGTGAGTCCTTGCTGTTTTACTTGTAATTTTAACGCTTTCTCTAACTCGCCAGCACCTATGATATCGAGATGAATGTCGAGAGGCTTAGCAATTGGTGCTAACGCATCAATAAGAAGGTGGATACCTTTTTGTTCAACAAGTCGTCCAAGAAAAATAAAGCGCAGTTGCTTTGTTTCATTTTTTGGCTGTAGTCGAAATTGTTGGGTATTCACCCCGCAATGCAGCAGTTTTATATTGCCTCTTGTCATGTGGTTGAAGTCGGCCTGCATGTCTTGGCAGACCGTCACCACAAAATCACTCGATCTGATCTTTTGTTCAATATCATAAGCAAACTCATAAACATCGTGACCATGGGCGACAAACGAGCAGGTTATGTTAAGCAGTTTTGCTGCCACAATCGCGTGAGCGGTGGTGTGCTGGCAGAAGTGGGCATGAACGTGATCGATCTCTTTTTCAGCAAGCTGCAATGCCAATTTGAACCCGTAAGCGAACAATGATTTTCTAGGCATACTGGACTGTCTAGCAATAAAGGATACAGCCTTGATAACCCCTAGCCAGTTGATGTGGGTTATCTGACCCAGCTGAACTTTTTTACCAATCTCGAGGATGTCGTAGTCGAACTGTTTTTCGCTATTTTCAATGCTGAAGGTCATTACACAAACGTCGTGGCCGCACGCTTTAATTGCGTCGACTTCGGTCTGGATAAAGGTTTCACTCAATACCGGGTAAGTGGGCGCTACAAATGCGACTTTCTTCATTCTCGTCTCCTTTGAGCTGGGTGTTCAATCATTAAAGTAATAGACGAACTAAGTAAAGCAAGATACGAACCAAGACTAAATCGCCACTTTGGCGGGTTTTCTAGTGTTTTCCTAAGGGTACCTCTCAAGAAGTCGCTCGTTCTCTCAAATTGATAATCAAATTGGCGTTGTAGGCTTTTTGACCAGCTGTATTTTATCGTCATTTTGAGAATGGAAGCGTAGATAGCTGATATAGAAGTAATTTTATAGCAAAGCGCTCTCGGCATAGAACATGCAACGTTAGCCATATAACGTATAAACCTGAGGGCGTCATTATGGCTAAAGTGAGTATTATTATTCCGACCTACAACTGCTTGAATTATTTACCCAAGGCGATTGGCAGTGTATTTAGCCAGACTCATCAAGATTTTGAGCTGATCATTGTTGATGATAACAGCAGTGATGGGACGTCGAGTTATCTCTCATCGATAAAGGATGAGAGGATGCTGACATTATCAACTCAGGGCGTTGGTGCGCCTCAAGCAAGAAACCTAGGCATCGAACAAGCTACGGGCGATTATATCGCCTTCTTAGATGCCGATGATGCGTGGTTGCCAGAAAAGATCGAACGCCAACTTGAGTTTCATCAGCAATATCCAAATATTGCGATGAGCTTTACCAACTACGATCACCTGACTGAAGACGACCAAGTGATTGTCGACTGCTTTAGTTATTGGTCACAATTTCAAGATCATACTGAGCGGCTTATCACTCTCGAAAACCCGCTTGAGTTCATTATTGAAAACAACGTCATTGGCACCTCAACAGTGATGGTCAAAGCTGACGTATTGTCTCAAACAGGAGGGTTCAATGCGGATATTCAGTACGGGGAAGATTGGGAACTGTGGCTTAGGTTGAGTGAAAATCACCAGGTGGGTGTGTTGAATTCTGTCCAAGTAGGCTACTTGATGAGAGCGAGTTCCGTTACCCAAACGGAAAGTCTTAAATTGAGAAACCTGCAGTCTGTTGAAACCATTCTTCAGCGTTACCAAAATCAGAGTCAACGATGGAACTTAGCGTCTTCAAGTTTTAAAGTCGCACGGGCGAGAATCGAGGAGGGCTACGCTGATTATTATCGAGGTTTACATCATAACCGAATCGCGATTGGGTACAGCCTGCGTTCGTTCGTTTTAGCTCCTCAAGAGCGAACCCTGCGACATCTTGTTGGCGACGTTAAGCGTTGGCTAACGTCTGCTTGGTAAGGAATCGGTGAGCGCGATGGGATCATTAAAACAGTCTATCTATTATGCGATTGGCATTGTGATGATGAAGGGGATATCTTTGGTGATGGTCCCTTACATGACTCATAAAATGACATTAGCGGAGTATGGCTCTTTAGAGACCATCGTATTATTGGCTGATATCGGAACGATTTTGTTTAGCTTCGGGATTATTGAGGCCATGTACCGCTATGTGGGTACGGCTGAGGGAGAAGAAAAGCGAACACTGGTATCAACCTGTTTCACGCTGAGCATTTTAGTTTGTGTACTCGGTGGCGGCATCATTGCTCTGAGTATGCCGCTGATGCTCTTGATGCTGCCCGTCGAATTTGAGCCTTATCAAATCATGCTTTTACTTGTCCCGACCATGCTCGATGGTGTGATTTCTATCCCACTGACCTTGATGCGAATGAACGCAATGGCAAAACGTTTCTGCCTGCTTAATGTGGTAAAAGCGAGTGTGCAGGCAGTGATGACTTTTGTCTTACTGGAGTCAGGATTTGGTATTGATGGAGTGCTGATTTCTTCTGCTGTATCGAGTGTGCTATTGATGCTGTGTTTGGTGGGTTATCAATGGCAACAAATGGGGTCATTTGGCAGCTTCAAATACGCAGCGAAGATTTTGAAATTTGGCTTACCGACGTTAGTTGGCGGCGCTTCAATGTATATGATCACAGGGCTCGATCGCTGGGTGATGGCCAGTTTTGTTGGGGTAGAGGCGCTGGCGGTTTATGCGGTCAGTGCTAAGTTTGCGCTGATCTTGGGCTTACTGCTTCAGCCTTATGCGCTCTGGTGGTTCCCTAATCGTGTCACGATGCTGCAACAACCCAATGGCAAGAAGGTGTGTGCAGATAAAGCGTTAACGGGCGTTAATCTTGCGATTGTCTTAGGGGCCTTAATGATGCTAACGGTCCCCGGTTTTATCGCCTTGATTTTGCCAAGCAGTTATCAGTATGCCAGTACTATTGTGGTCACCTTGCTAGCGATCAGCGTTGTTAAGAATGCTGGTGATTATCTCAACCTAGGCTGTTTTAGTGGCGACTCGAGCCAGTCACAAATGTGGATTCAAGGTGGCTGTGTCATGGTCGCTATCATCGGTTACTTTACCGTGACACCAATCTATGGCGAATGGGGAGTAGTTGGGGTGCTTTGTGCTACCTACATCGTGCGACTGCTGCTGCTATACTGCGTCAGCCAAAAGATCGAGTACTTACCTTACGATCATCGCCAATGGATAGCGGCAGTGAGTATCGCGGCACTCGCTATTACTTGTGATCAATTGCTTGGTTGGGTGTTGGTCGATATTGATGATTTTGTTTTAGGCAGTGTGGTTGCGCTAGTGACGCTTATCGCCTTTATCCGGTATTCAATTATTCCTGTTCCACCAGCGCTGCTCAATAAATGTGTGTTAGGCAAGCAGTCACATGTCAGCTGAACTGGCTGCGCTCACTACGTCTATTTCTGTGTCAATGAGTGCAGCATCGATGATTAGACTTGTTTGATAATGGCTTCCACAGTCTTAAGTCTACATCACCATGATGTGCATCAACACCACGCTAGAGGTTAATTGGGTTCGCATATCAAAGTAGCCATCGGGTCCTTGGCTTTGGTTCTCTTCCCCCATTGACCTTTCCGCTCGCCAAACCGCAATGTAACCATTGATAAGAATCAGTGTGGTCAAGAACTCGTACTGTTCACCGAGCAGCACTGCGAACCAGGCGGCTAACACGATCACATTACTGAGGATCAGTGCCTTGTTGCTGGATTGGCTTGCGAAGTTTTCTATCCCATTTCCCCACAAGATGCCCGACAAAAAGCTCAAGATGACCACGCTGTAGGGTAAGCGTCTTTAAATCGACTCATTCAATCCTTTCAATAAACGTCGTAACCTTTAACTTTGATCGTTAAAGGTA
>NZ_CANLBV010000103.1 GCF_947488985.1 uncultured Vibrio sp. | reverse complement strand
ACTTTTGACAAAGCAAATTATAACTTTTTACCATACTGTTCAAAAAATACTCACGAAAGATCAACACGCCCTAGTATCATCAGATCTCCGTTCTACTGTGAGTTTGGTAAAACGATTTTCATTGGTGAAAGTACATTCATCAATATGAACGTTACTATGCTAGACGGGGCAAAAATTAGCATAGGAAACAATGTGTTAATTGGCCCGAATACCCAGTTCTACACTGCCAGTCACTCCCTTAATTATCAAAAACGCCGCAAATGGGAGACTTTTTGTCAACCGATCGCTATTGAAGATGATGTTTGGATTGGTGGTAATGTCATTATAAATCAAGGGGTCACTATTGGAGAGCGCTCAGTCATTGCAGCCAACTCCGTCGTCAATTCTGATGTACCACCTGATAGCCTTTACGGCGGTACGCCTGCGAAATTTATCCGTCATATTGACGAAAATAAATAAAGCTAAAGGCAAAAAAGCAATATTGAAACTCAGGAAGTTATATATACGTGTAACTTCTTGTGGGAGACTAATGTGCCTAAGAACGATAAATATATAGGTTATTTAGTTTTGCTAGTGGCTTTTTGGCCTTTAGCTGTTGATATCTATCTACCCGCTTTTCCAGACATCGGAATAGAGCTGTCCGCATCAGCAAAACAATTAAAAGATACTGTGACGTTTTTTGCTGTTGGTTTCGGAATGCTTGATTAAGGGAATGAAACCTCATTTAGATGACCAAGTGCAACCATAGCCCTACACTCCAATCCCCTAACTGCTCTTCCAGCCACGAAAACGTTTGTCTCCATTAAGTTCTAACGTATAACGATTAATTACACTTCTGCCCTTGTTTACACTTTTATTGCCTCCATATTTTCCATACAATCCTAAGCGATTATAAATAAAAACAATTTCAATTTCGGAGTCCTCATGAGCGACGTAAAGCACTGTAATTTATTGATTCTTGGTTCTGGCCCTGCTGGCTATACAGCTGCAGTTTACGCTGCTCGTGCAAACCTAAAACCAGTACTTGTTACCGGTATGCAGCAAGGTGGTCAGCTTACAACCACAACTGAAGTAGAAAACTGGCCGGGTGATGCTGAAGGTTTAACGGGTCCAGCTCTAATGGATCGCATGAAAGAGCACGCAGAGCGCTTTGAAACAGAGATCCTGTTCGACCACATTAACGAAGTCGACCTTTCAAACCGCCCTTTCCGCCTTAAAGGCGATTCTAGCGAGTACACGTGTGATGCGTTGATCATCTCAACGGGTGCATCAGCTAAGTACCTAGGTTTAGATTCTGAAGAAGCATTCAAAGGCCGCGGCGTTTCTGCTTGTGCTACATGTGATGGTTTCTTCTACCGCAACCAGAAAGTAGCAGTTGTGGGTGGTGGTAACACAGCGGTTGAAGAAGCACTTTACCTGTCTAACATCGCGTCTGAAGTTCACCTGATTCACCGTCGTGACACGTTCCGTGCTGAAAAGATTCTTGTTAAGCGTTTAATGGACAAAGTAGAGAACGGCAACATTGTTCTGCACACTGACCGCACGCTAGACGAAGTTCTTGGCGACGACATGGGCGTGACTGGCGTTCGCATTAAAGATACTCAATCTGACAAGACAGAAGATATCGACGTAATGGGCGCGTTCATCGCTATCGGTCACCAGCCAAACACTGAAATCTTCAAAGGCCAAGTGGATATGAAAGATGACTACATCATCGTTCAGTCTGGTCTTGAAGGTAACGCGACACAGACAAGCATCCCTGGCGTATTCGCTGCGGGTGATGTTATGGATCACAACTACCGCCAAGCAATCACTTCTGCTGGTACAGGTTGTATGGCTGCACTGGATGCTGAACGCTTCCTAGATGGCCTTAATGATAAGTAGAATCTGAGATTGCAGATTTAAGTGTCTCAGCTCTCGCCCCTGTAGATTCAAGGCGTTGTCATAGTTTGTTATAAATCCCTACAGCCCAGCGGTATATCCACTGGGCTTTCTTTTGTATACTAGCCGCCCTCAACGAATAATAATTATTATTAAGCCTTCATAATGGATAAAAAAAAACAAAACAGCTTGAATAATTGGCTTAAGCAACAAAGTAAGCGAGCAAAACGCTGGCTTATGATTGCGATAAGTCTTGGCGTACTTTCAAGTGTGTTTTTAATTGCTCAAGCAGCGCTTCTCGCCTCTATTCTTCATCAATTAATCATCGAAAATGTCGATAAATCGGAACTGGTCGGTCACTTTGTAGGCTTAGCATTCTCAGTCGTTGGCCGTGCTTTGTGTACATGGGGACGTGAAATCGCAGGTTATCGCTGTGGTGAACAAATCCGTGTCTATATCAGACAACTCATCTTAGATAAATTACGCGAATTGGGCCCTGCCTATATCAAGGGCAAACCAGCAGGGGCATGGGCAACACTGTTGCTAGAACAAGTCGAAGACATGCAAGACTTCTTCTCTCGTTACCTACCTCAAATGTCTTTATCTGTCATGATCCCATTCATGATTTTGGCTGTGGTATTCCCAGTAAACTGGGCAGCAGGACTGATCTTCTTGATTACTGCTCCACTGGTCCCGATGTTCATGGCACTTGTGGGTATGAAAGCAGCCGATGCAAACCGTAAAAACTTCAAAGCGCTACAGCGTCTTTCAGGTCACTTTTACGACCGTTTGCAGTCAATGACAACCATTCGCCTTTTTGATCGCACCCACTCTGAAACCCAAACATTAAAAGGTGCATCAGAGGTGTTCAGAACACGCACCATGGATGTATTGAAGATCGCTTTCTTGTCTTCTGCTGTGCTTGAGTTCTTCACATCGATCTCTATTGCGATGACGGCGGTTTACTTTGGTTTCACTTACATCGGCGAGCTTAACTTCGGTCACTACGGCGTTGGCATTACTCTATTCGCTGGTTTGTTTATCCTTATCTTGGCTCCTGAGTTTTACCAACCTCTGCGCGACTTAGGTACATTCTACCACGCGAAGCAACAAGCGGTGGGCGCTGCCGAGAGTATTGTTGAGTTCCTAGAAACGGACATCACCAAGGTTAAATCAGGCGACACTCAGCTTGATGCGGCTCAAGGCATTAATATTGACGCGCACGACCTAAAAGTATTAAGCCCTGAAGGTGTTCAACTGGTTGGCCCTATTTCATTTGCACTGAATACTCGTCAGTCGACTGCATTAGTTGGCCCAAGCGGTGCGGGTAAAACAAGTTTGATCAACGCCATCCTTGGTTTCATGCCTTATGAAGGGAGCTTGAAAATCAATGACGTTGAACTGCGTGACTTAGACCTGGCATCTTGGCGTAAGACGATCAGCTGGGTTGGTCAAAACCCATTGTTGCTTCACGGTAGCATTCGTGACAACGTCACACTGGGTAAGCAAGATATTACTGACCAAACTGTTCAAAACGCACTTGAGCAATCTTTTGCTAACGAATTTGTCAACGAGCACGGCTTGGATTACATGATTTCTGATCGTTCGGGTGGCCTATCCGTTGGTCAATCTCAGCGTTTGGCTTTGGCTCGTGCAATGATTCAAGACGGTCAATTCTGGTTGTTAGATGAACCTACGGCAAGCCTAGATACTCGCAGTGAACAACTCGTGATGAAAGGCATTAATAGCAATATCGAAAGTCGCACTGCCCTGCTTGTGACGCACCAACTTGCCCCGCTTCAATCGGTCGATAACATTCTGGTTATGCTCGATGGTGGTCTTGTTGAACAAGGTCATTACGCTCAGCTTTCGACTGCGGGCGGTTTATTCGAAGAGATGCTTAACGCGAACTTAGCTCAACAAGACAATAAGGGTAATTTAGATGCGTGATTTACTGCCTTACCTGAAACTCTATAGAAAGCATTGGTTTGGCCTATCGCTAGGCATGCTATTGGCTTTTGCTACTTTGTCGGCTTCGATCGGCTTGTTAACACTATCGGGTTGGTTCATTTCAGCTTCTGCGGTTGCTGGCCTTACGATCGCACGTGAAACCTTCAACTACATGCTGCCGGGGGGCGGTGTACGTGGTTTGGCGATGAGCCGTACTGCAGGTCGTTGGGGTGAACGTGTTGTGAGCCACAATGCGACATTCAAACTACTGACTGATCTGCGTATCTTCTTCTTCAAGAAGCTGGCTCCGCTGATCCCAGGTCGTATCTCAAACCTACGTGATGCCGACCTACTGAACCGCTTGGTTGCCGATGTCGACGCCATGGACCACGTTTACTTGCGCTTAGTAAGCCCTGTGACGGTTGGTGTGTTGGGTATCTTCTTCCTGACTCTGTTCTTGATGTGGTTCGACTCTTCACTAGGTTTAATTTTAGGTTCGATTCTTTTGATCATGCTGCTAGTTTGGCCTATCTTGTTCTACAAGCTAGGTAAACGTAACGGTGGTGAGCTGACACAGAACAAAGCAGACCTTCGTGTTACCACTCTGGATTGGATTGAAGGCTACAGTGAGCTCACTCTATTCGGTGCGGAAGAGCGTTACCGTAATGCGATTCTAGATACACAACATAAGCTGATGGCGAATCAGTTTGTGAACGCTAACCTAACCGGTATGGCTTCAGCTGCGCTCATGCTGTTCAACGGCTTAACGCTGGTTCTGATGCTTTGGCTGGCGGCTGATGGTGTGAGTGGTAATGCACCAGACCCACTCATTGCGCTAATGGCGTTCGCTACTATGGCAAGTTTTGAGCTGCTGATGCCTATTGCAGGCGCGTTCCAGCATTTGGGGCAGACTCTGTCTTCAGCTCGCCGCTTGAATGAAGTGATTCTGTCGGAACCTGAAGTTCAATTCGCAGAAGAGAAGCTGGACATCAATAAGCCGCTTGATATTACGTTTTCAAACGTGACGTTCAACTACCCTGACTCTGAGCGCAGTGTTCTGAACGCTGTCGACCTGACAATCCCGGCAACAAACAAGGTGGCGATTGTCGGTCAAACCGGTTCTGGTAAATCGACACTGATTCAGCTTCTAACTCGCTACTGGGATCCGAAAAAGGGTTACATCTCTATCGCGGGCATTGAGCTAACACAATGGAATGAATCACAACTGCGTGAATCGATCAGTGTGGTCAGCCAACGGGTCGATATCCTCAACGGCACCTTACGTGACAACTTGCTGATTGCAATGCCCAACGCAACGGATGACCATTTAGCGAATATCCTAAAAGACGTTGGCCTAGAAAAACTGCTTGAGAATACTGCACTTGATAGCTGGTTAGGTGACGGTGGTCGTCAACTATCTGGTGGTGAGAAGCGCCGTATTGGTATTGCACGTGCAATCCTTCATGATGCCCCTATCCTTCTTCTTGATGAGCCAACAGAAGGCTTAGATAAGCAAACTGAGCAGAGCATCATGGCTCTGTTCGAGAAGCACTTTGAAGGCAAGACGGTTATCTTCATTACGCACCGTTTGATTGGTCTGGAATCGATTGATTCGATTGTTCTGATTGAACAAGGTGAGATTGTTGAACGCGGCTCTCATCAAACGCTGATGAACGAAGAAGGACGTTACTTCCAGCTTCGTCAGGCTATCTAGCTTCTTCATAATTTTTAAACAAAACCATCCAAAGCCCGAGTTTATACTTGGGCTTAATTATATGGTCCGCCTCACTCTCAAGCCATTAAGCTTAGAGTAGGCTCTCAGAATGAGGTGAACCATATAATTAAGGCAGATGAGTTTCCTCACCTGCCTTTCGTTTGATCATAGATTCGATTTCACATAAATCGAACAGAGTTCAGTTTATCGCTTCTCTGTACGCATACCCATTAGCAAACTTACACACATCAACAATAGAATGATGGTGAATGGCAATGCTGTCGAGATGGCACCTGCTTGCAGTGCTTGTACCGCTTCAGTACCGCCTACCCACAATAGGGCAACAGCGATCGCGCCTTCAAGAAACGCCCAAAATACACGCTGAGGCACTGGCGTATCGACTTTACCACCAGCAGTAATACCATCGATAACCAAAGAGCCAGAATCCGATGAAGTGATGAAGAATACCAGAACCAATACAACGGCAATGATAGACAACATCGTACCAAATGGCAGAGCGTCAAACATTTGGAACATCGCGAGTGATACGTCGGTTAGACCTTCTTGACCAAGCGTACCCACGTTATTCACGATTTGATCGATCGCCATGCCGCCAAAGACTGACATCCAAACGATAGTAACCGAAGTCGGTACAATCAATACTGCTGTGATGAACTCACGAACCGTACGACCTTTAGAAACACGTGCGATAAACATACCTACGAATGGTGACCATGAAATCCACCAAGCCCAGTAGAATACCGTCCAACCGTGTAACCAAGCTTCATCTTCACGACCATGAGGGTTACTAAGAGGAATGATGTTCTCAATGTAAGCCATCAATGTAGTCGGGATTGAACCTAGAGTCACCGCATAACCAATTAGCGCCACAAGGATCAGCAGTAAGAAAGCCACTAGCATATTGATATTACTAATAACTTTAACGCCACCATCAATACCACGTAATACTGATACTACAGCAAGCAAGGTGACTGCCGTGATAACGATAATCTGCAGGCCAAGACCTGCTTCAATACCAAACACATGCTGAATACCACTTGCCGCTTGCTGCGCACCTAGACCTAGCGACGTTGCAAGACCAAATAGAGTTGCTAATACTGCAAGGATATCAACAATATGACCTGCCCAGCCCCACGCTCTATCACCTAAAATAGGGTAAAAGATAGAACGAATAGAAAGCGGTAGACCTTTATTGTAAGAGAAGAATGCTAAAGAAAGTGCAACAACACCATAAATCGCCCAAGGGTGAAGACCCCAGTGGTACATGGTCGCGCCTAATGCTAGTTTGGCAGCTTCTGGGGTATTCGGTTCAACACCAAGCGGCGTTTCGTACCAACCCGTAAAGTATGCAGCAGGCTCTGCCACACTCCAGAACATCAGGCCAATACCCATACCTGCAGCGAACAGCATCGATAGCCAAGACACGAATGAGTAATCCGCAGTTGCATCAACACCACCGAGGCGAATTTTACCGTATGGAGAAACAATCAAGCCTAAGCAGAAAATAACAAAAATATTACCTGACCAGATGAAAAGCCAATCAAATGAATTGATGATTTGGCCCTTTACTGAGTCGAGTGCCGCTTTTGCTGATGCGGTATCTGTCACCAATACACCAATCAAAAACAGAGCAATTAAGCCGGCACTAATGCCAAATACAGGGTTATGGACATCAAAACCCCATTTTTGGACGTTATCTTGACCGACAGTGTAATCTGTACTGTCGATACTGTATTTATCTATACCTTTAGTCATTATCCCTCTCTACGGAATATTAATAGGGCCTGTTGACCTAATATTCCTTACCTACCTGTGATTTTTTTGCATGCTCAAACATAGGATCCAAGCAGAACGAGCATGTCGTCACACTAATTTAAATGCTTGGATGCCTAAAGTTTAACAGCTTAACTTATTGCTTTCAGTAAACTAGAATCAGTCTGGCGGGTATTCAACCAACATTCACCAATTTACTTAAATTACAGCTCAAAAAAAGAGCACCCCAACCAAGGGTTGCTCCAGTATTACTTTCAGCTCAAAGTATTTTGCTGCCTAAGTAGTTTATTTTCCGTTCGTAAACCTAATACTAAACTTAGGCACATGAGCAATAATATGAAGGCAAAAGGCAGTGCCATCGAAACCGTTCCGGCTTGTAAAGCTTGGATAGATTCTGTGCCACCGACCCAAAGTAGTACGGCTGCAATCGCGCCACCCATTAACGCCCAAAAGACACGTTGTGGTACCGGAGCATCCACTTTACCACCCGAGGTAATGCTATCAATCACTAGCGATCCTGAATCTGACGAGGTAATGAAAAACACCATGATCAAACCAATCGAAACCACAGACAACACTGAACTCATCGGCAGAGCATCGTAGGTATGGAATAGAGACAGTGTAATATCTTGTAAGCCATTCATGCCTATCTCACCGACCTTATTCGCCACTTGGTCGACAGCAATACCGCCGAAAATCGCCATCCAGACGATGATAACAGACGTTGGAATAAACAATACTGCGATCATAAATTCACGAATAGTACGACCTTTCGAGATTCGAGCGATAAACATACCAACGAATGGGGACCAAGAGATCCACCATGCCCAATAGAATACCGTCCAACCTTGCATCCACGTGTCGTCATCACGACCGTGAGGGTTACTTAGAGGTATAAAGTTCTCGATGTAGCCCATCAGTGCGGTTGGTATCGCCTTGATGCCGACCATACCACCTGCAATGGCAACAAATATCAATAAGCCTAATGCAACCACCATATTGATGTTGCTCAGCACTTTTACACCACCATTAATGCCACGAATAACCGAGATGGTTGCCAATAAGGTGATGACAGCGATAACAGTAAGCTGCATACCAACACCACCATCGGTACCAAACACATGGTTAATACCGCTTGATGCCTGTTGAGCCCCCAAGCCTAACGATGTCGCCAAACCAAAAAGTGTTGCTAATACCGCAATGATGTCGACAATATGACCAAACCAGCCCCAAGTTCTATCCCCTAGTAGCGGATAAAAAATAGAACGGATTGACAAAGGTAGACCTTTATTGAATGTGAAGAAGGCCAGTGCTAAGGCAACAACGCCGTAAATAGCCCAACCGTGAACACCCCAGTTGTAGATGGTAGCACCAAGTGCCAATTGCGCCGCTTCAGGGCTGTACGATTCAACGTTGAGTGGTGTTTCATACCAGCCAGTAAAATAAGCAACCGGCTCAGCAACGCCCCAGAACATCAGACCAATACCCATTCCCGCCGCGAATAGCATCGACATCCAAGATAGGTTGGAGTGCTCTGCTTTGGCATCATTGCCACCTAGACGTATGTTGCCATAAGGGGAGACAATGAGGGCAAAACAGAAAATTACAAAAATGTTTGTAGCCCACATAAAGAAGCCATCGAAGTTTCCGATAACCTTCCATTTTATGCCATCAAGCGCACCTTTTGCGGTTTCTGGGTCAGCAACCAAAAGTGCTATCAGGAAAATGATGACGGCTCCTGCACTGATTCCAAAGACAGGGTTATGTACATCAAAACCCCATTTCTGAATATTATCTTGTCCTACGGTATAATCAGTATTATCAATACTATACCTATCCTTTACAGACTCCATTTTCCCTCTCTAATTTGTAGCACGCAATTTGCAATATTGCATTCGGTACTTAATTTTCGAAACAAAGGATATCAATCTGTCGCAAAAAAACTAAAAAAACCTCCAGAAAGCAGGCGTAAATGGCACATTTAGTAATTAAATTACACATTTAGTCTAATTTAGCGTAACATCACTGCACAAGCCTAGCATTGACCGCATACTTTGCCAGCTCTGCTGTAGAGTGAATATCCAACTTATGCTTGATGTTTTGCCTATGGGTTTCAACCGTTCGATAGCTGATATTCAATGCTTTAGCGATCTCTTTACTGCTCTCCCCTTGCGCCACTAATTTAAGTACCGCCTCTTCACGTCGACTCAATGGATTTTTTACCGATTGAGTGGGGGCTATCGGCTGAGTAAACAAATTCTGGGTCACTTTTTCACAAAAGTAGGTTGAGCCTTGATTAACGGTTTTGATCGCCTGCACCATTTTTTCTGCTGAAATTTCTTTCAACATATAGCCAACAGCACCTGACTGCATCACCTTCATAATGTATTCACGGTTGTTATGCATGGTCAGCATCAGCACTTTGGCGTTTGGATTGTCTTCTTTAATCAGGTGGGTCGCATCAATGCCATTCATGATCGGCATGCTAATGTCCATTAGCACCACATCAGGGCCAAGCGTTTTTACTACCTCTACCGCTTCTAAGCCATTGCTGGCCGTGCCGATCACGCAGATATCGAGCTCTAGCTCCAACCTTGCCATAAAGCCATCTAGTACCACTTGGTGATCGTCAGCAATCACCACTCGAATTACGTCACTCATTGATTAACCCTTCTAGTGCCAATAACACGGTAATTTCCGTTCCAAAGCCAATCTCACTCATCAGTTCAAAATCCCCCCCTATAAACTCGGCTCGCTCCCTCATATTACGCAAACCAATCCCTCGTTTTTCCATCGTGTAATAGGTATTGAAACCGACACCATTGTCTTGAATCAACAGCTGCAACGTGGTGCCAATTTGCTGCGCGATAACCGTCACTTTGGTCGCTTGTGCGTGTTTCTCTATATTATTTAGAGACTCTTGCACCACTCGATACAAGGTGGTTGCCGCCTCTGATTTTAATTTTCCGGGCTGGGTACTGAATAAGGTTTCCACTTCAATCCCCGAGTGTGCTTGGAAATCTAATAACAACGAAGAAAGGGCCGCTTCCAAGCCAATATCATCCAACGAGCTAGGACGAAGTTGATGTGAGATATGTCTTACCTCTTCGATGGCGCGCATCAGTGAGTGCTGCGATTTATTCAAGTGTACCTTGAGATCTTCACTCTGTAGCTTAGTATCGAGCAGCTCTAAATGGCAGCGACTCGACACCAATAACTGATTAATTCCATCATGTAACTCGCGTGCTAAATGCTTCTTCTCATCTTCTTGAAACATAACGGTTTTATGCGCCAGTTCCTTGAGATTATTGTCGGCAATACGATGCTCATGCATGTTGATCGCTAAGGTAAGCACGATGATGACCGCGACCGTCACGCTCAGGATCACCACAATCGAAAAGAACGTGGTTTCAATATTATTGTTAATGCCCGCCTGCATCGAAGCCACTTCCTGATGCACGTCTTCAATGTACAAGCCAGTGCCAATCATCCAACCCCAACGGTCTAACCAAGCGGCATAGCTCAGCTTAGAGATAACCTCACCCGTGGACGGTTTCTGCCATAAATATTGGTGAAACCCGCCTCCGGTTTGCGCCTCTCTTAGCAAAGCCTCTATCACAAAGTCGCCATCCTCATCTTGTAACTTAAGTAGATTTCGACCAATCAATTCCGGCTGAACTGGGTGTACTAAGTTGACCCCATCACGATCGTATGCGAAGAAATACCCATCGGAGCCGTACCTCAGTTTCGATAATATGCTTTGAACCTCAGTTTTCGCTTGGGATTGTTGGATATGTGGGTCGTTGTAGATGTGTTCGATGGCATCAAATGCGAGGTCGACGCTATCTTTGAGGGCATTTTCACGCGACTTGATTAGGCTATCCCTGAAGATCTCAACCTCTTTAGCGCCTAAGGTCTTAGTTTGGTGTAATGAGATCCAACTAATACTAGCCGAGACTAACAGCAGTGGCAGTAGCGTCAGTAAAATCAACTTAGCTTTCAGAGGCATTCCTTTTCCTCACTAAAAACGGCTTATTGAACATCAATAAGCCGTTTTATGTTAGCAAGTTATGAATAGCCGTTGAAACATATCGTTCACATTCTTGGCTTCACTCACATTCCATAGAAAGCGGGAAACGCGAGAAGTGATCCAAGTACAAGGATCTGTATCAGAATGAACGGCATCACACCGCGGTAGATATCCTTAGTAGTCACACCTTTTGGTGCCACCCCTTTCAAATAGAACAAACTGAAACCAAACGGCGGTGTTAAGAAGGAGGTTTGCAGGTTCATCGCAATTAAGATAGCGAACCAAGTCATATTGATGCCCATCAACTCAGCGACTGGCGCAAGAATTGGGACGATAATAAAACAGATCTCAACGAAGTCGATAAAGAACCCCAGAATCAAGATCACCAACATGGTAATGATCAAGAAGCCCCATTTCTCACCCGGTAACTGCAGCATCCACTCTTCAACCAGATAGTCACCACCAGTGTAGGTAAACGCCATTGAGAAAGCTGTCGCACCCAACAGGATAGCAAATACCATCGCGGTCACTTTCACCGTCTCTTTAGACGCATCATACACCATCGACCAGCTAAACTGACCGTATAGCAAAGCAAGTACCATTGCCCCTGCACCACCTAAGGCCGCAGACTCTGTCGGCGTAGCAATACCTGCGAAGATAGAGCCCAGTACCACGATGATCAGCGCTAGAGGTGGAAGAATCGCCTTCAGTGCATTCATCACTTCTTGCTTACGGCTGATAGAGTCGTCTCGCTCAATCGGTTGCGCCGCTTCAGGGTGTAATTTTGCGTATATCAAAATATAAACAATATACGCCCCCACTAGCATCACACCCGGCCAAATCGCCGCTTGGAACAAGTCCCCGACCGGTACACCTAATACATCGCCCAATAGAATCAGTACGATAGATGGAGGAATGATCTGCCCCAACGTACCCGACGCACAGATAGTGCCGCACGCTAGGCCTTTGTCGTAGTTGTATTTGAGCATGACAGGTAACGAGATAAGACCCATCGCCACTACAGAAGCCCCTACCACACCGGTTGAAGCGGCAAGCAATGAACCAACGAGTACCGTCGAGATTGCGATGCCACCACGAACCCCACCAAACAATCGCCCCATCGACTCAAGCAACTGTTCAGCAAGCTTGGTCTTTTGCAGAACAAGCCCCATAAAAACAAACAATGGAACGGCCATCAGAACCGTGTTTTCCATAATGGATTGAATTCGATATGGCATGAAGGCAAACATTTCAATGCCCTCTGCCCAAACACCAAAGATTAACGCGATACCACCAAAGGTGAACGCCACTGGGAAGCCAAGTAAAAGCGCAAACAAGGCTACGAAAAACATTACTATTCCAATCATGTTCAGCCTCTACTTGTTGTTTGTATGGATAAGATGCGGATTAAAAATCTTGTTCAGTGAATGCAGGATCAAACCCACGCCACTGAGTGCCATTAAGAAGAATGACAGCGGGATCATCGCCTTGATGATCCAGCGATACGGCAGGCCACCGGGATCGCCTGAGGTTTCACCCAGTTCATAGCTCTCTTTGGCAACATCGATACCAAACCAAGCCACCAGCAGGCAAAACGGAAGTAGAAAGATCAGCGTGCCAAGCAGGTCAATAATCGCTTGTGCTTTAAAGCTCAGTTGCTCGTAGAACACGTCAACTCGAACATGACCACCCGCTTTGATGGCATAAGGAACACCGAGTAGGAAAACGGCTGAGAAAAGGTGCCACTCCATCTCTTGAAAGGCGATAGAGACATCGTTGAAGGCATATCTCATGACAACGTCATACACGACGTTGGCGATAAGTAAAATAAACAACATACTGGAAAGCCATCCCAGTGCATCACCGATACGATTGAACAGACGTTCAATATAAATTAGACTTCGCATTCCCGACTCCATGGAATTTGAAAAGACATAGCGCCTTACTGCTAGTGCCGCTAAAACGATATTCATTTTATCGCTAGCAACATGCATGACGTAGAAAGGATTCTTGGGATCTTATACCAATCGTAGTAACTAAGTGGTCGCCCTAGCTGGTTAAAACGCTCGCTAACTACTTTAGAATTTTTGATTGTAGAATGACTACTTACCGAAAAACCCTGCCTTGTTATCAAGCCTGTTTCCTGCGCTATTTCTGAACACTTACTTACTGTGATTGGTATTTACAGGATTTATCCTGCTTAATTATTATGATTTAAATGAATCCGCCGCTTAGTCACTAGGGCGTGTTGATCTTTCGTGGTTAAATTTTGTTCGAGATAAAAGCGTTTTAATCGCGGCGAGGGGGAAGT
>NZ_CANLBV010000102.1 GCF_947488985.1 uncultured Vibrio sp. | reverse complement strand
GCAGGCTCTTTGGCATCTCGAATTAATGATAACTTTCAAGTTCTCAAGCCTGCATCTTCAAGTTGAACGAGTATATATGGTCAAGTGCATGAAGGAACTGGCAAAAGCTGAGCCTGATATCAACGCACTCCTACCTTGGAACTTCAAACACTGACAAGTCGCCCCGTGGGTTCATGGGACGCATACGAATTATCAATTATAGATATACAAAAAAGACCTAAATAAATAGATCTTTTATATGTTTTATATACTATGGGCCACTAGTAATAATTTATCGGAAGTGGCTTTTGTTTAACTGCTTGTTTATCTAGCTGATCTGTTATTTAGCTAACCCGCTATATTAACCACAACGCTTACTGAAACATCTTAACAGCAATGAAACACTACTGTTAGTTGACGCCTCATTAGCTTGTTGACATAGAACGCTAAAGATCTCCGCTTAAGACTTTAGAGGAAGAGAGTTTTAAATCTTTGCCCACTAACAAGTTGAACTCAACGCTCGCGGGTGTAATAAACACACAAACACGTAAGTTGTGCGCTCTGGCTTGTTCAAGCTTTGTAGAAAGCTCACCACTGTTGGCGTACTCTTCCCTTTCCGCATCACGTCGACATAGATCTACGAATTCAAATGGGCAGCCATTCGGCGACAATACCAATTCAGCCTCTTGCATCAAACGAAGTGCTTTAATCGATAGCAACTCCACATCTTGGTCAAACTCTATCCAAGTTACCTGGCCTTGGCTGTCTACAGGCTCAATCAAAGACTGCTGATAGTAAGCTTCGAGTTGCTCACGTTCGGTAACTTGTGCTACCTCACTCGAAGAGAGAAAACGCTCCCAGAACTTACGACGCTCATCAACCGTTGGAAATGACGCTTTAATAGAATTACGTTTTGATGCACCAAAGTCAGCAAGTAAGCCTATATTTTGTGGAAGTACTGTTTCGAGTTTTTCTCTAATATTTCTAACTAAAACAGGAGATGATCCACCACTGGAGATCGCTATTTGGATTCTCCCGCGATTTATCATCGAAGGAGTGATGAAATCACAATAAGGTAGGTCATCAACCACATTGACTAGAATACCGAGTTTTTTTGCATCGTTATAGACTTGATGATTTAGGCTTGGATTGTCAGTGGTGGCCCATACTTGTAAGTAATCGTTCGATATTATTTGTGACGAGTAAAAGTTTTGAACCCAATGCAGTTTACCGTCATCCACTAACGTCTTTAAGTAAGGCTCTACCTTAGGTGAAACTAAAGTGACCACCGCGCCCGCGCGCAATAAGCTATCTACTTTTCGGCAAGCCACCTCCCCACCACCAACCACTAGAATTGGCTTATTCACTACATCCAAAAACATTGGGAAATAACGCATATTCTTCCTTGAGACGACTTCAATAACGATTAAACATGCTACCAAATTTGGAGCACATTAATAACTATCTAACCGCTATAAAAATATTTATTGACCAAATTTCTATCTTTTTCAGGATTAACCCAGCAAATTCAATAGACCAACTCGGAACATTCATCTAACCAATGGGTTGTTTATAAATCTAAATCTTGTTGCACCAACAATGTGAGCTATTGCACTATTTACATTCACTTAACATTTGGTCATTCTAAATGTGGTCGGATTTGTGATTTCACTCAAAATTCTTTTTAAATTATACAGTTGTGAAACGACAAATCCTCTCCTAACCTTATAAACAGTTGTTTAAATCGCCAACAGTTCATTTGCAAAATGCAACTTATTAGATTTGATCAGCAAGGTCATAGAACACTGAATACGAATAGACAAACTCTACCGAGAACGAATCTCGAGTCTCACCTGGTTAACAAGGAAGGATACAAATGACACATAAACTAACACTTCTTGCTTCAGTAGTAATTGCTAGTTCATTTTTAGCTGGCTGTGGAGATACAAATAGTGTTTCTCAGGAAACTGTCGATAAATTAAACCAAGAAATTTCGAGTCTAAAATCTGAGTTAGACGCTGCTAAGTCTAGCACAACTGCGGCCGCACCGGTTTCGGATGGTCAATCAACATTGGATAAAGTCATCGCAAATGACAGCTTAACTTGTGGTGTCAGTACTGGTCTTCCAGGGTTTTCAAACCCTAACTCAAAAGGGGAATGGGAAGGCATTGATGTTGAATATTGTCAAGCTCTTGCAGCTGCGGTACTCGGTGATAAGTCTAAAGTTAAATACGTTCCGCTAACCGCAAAAGAGCGCTTTACCGCACTTCAATCTGGTGAAATTGATGTCCTATCTCGTAACACAACATGGACACTGCATCGTGATACAGCTCTGGGTCTTAACTTCGTAGGCGTTAACTACTACGATGGACAGGGCTTCATGGTTAAGAATGATCTAGGCCTTACCAGTGCTCTAGAGCTTGACGGTGCTTCAGTATGTGTCCAATCAGGTACTACGACTGAACTTAACCTAGCTGATTACTTCCGTAACAATGGCATGTCTTACAAGCCAGTGGTATTTGATACGGCCGCACAAACGTCTAAAGGTTTCGATGCGGGTCGTTGTGATGTGCTAACCACTGACCAATCTGGTCTGTATGCACTTCGCTTGAACTTAGCGGATCCTTCGACTGCACAAGTGCTTCCAGAGATTATCTCAAAAGAGCCTCTAGGACCTGTTGTTCGTCAAGATGATGACAAATGGTTCAACGTGGCTAAGTGGACGCTTTCAACAATGGTTAACGCTGAGGAATACGGTATCTCATCGCAAAATGCTGACGAAATGCTTAACTCAAAAGATCCTAACATCAAGCGTATTCTGGGTGTAGACGGTCCTAAAGGTAAAGGCCTTGGCATACGTGACGACTGGGGTTACCAAGTGATCAAACAGGTTGGTAACTACGGTGAGAGCTTTGAACGTACCGTTGGTACGGGATCTCCACTTAAAATCTCTCGCGGTGTTAATGCATTATGGAATGCGGGTGGCTTTATGTACGCTGCACCAATCCGTTAATAGCACATGACGTGATTACTTGTTCGTCGCTGTTACTAGCACACAATGATGTGATGGTGACAACGCGAAAGTGAATTATTGAGTAACACGATTTAGGGCGGTTTTCCGCCCTAAATGTTAAATGGATTTGAGGTTATTGCAGTATGAAACCTAACAACACTCTTACTCCTTCTCAGGAAAAACCCAAGGCAAAAAGTGCTAACCTATTATACAACCCAACCTTTCGATCTGTTATTTTTCAGGTCATCGCCATTGGAGCACTTGGCGCTTTCTTTTATACCATCGTTAACAACGCCCTGACTAACCTCGACGCTCGAGGTATCGCCACTGGCTTTGGCTTTTTAAGTCAGGAAGCCGGTTTTGGTATCGGTTTAACGCTGGTCGAATATGACGAAACCTTCTCATACGGTCGAACATTCGTTGTCGGCTTATTAAACACTGCCCTAGTTTCAGTGCTCGGTATTATTCTCGCCACATTTCTTGGCTTCAGTATGGGGATCGCGCGCTTATCTTCTAATTGGTTAGTGAGTCGATGTGCCGCGGTTTACATTGAGATTTTCCGAAATATCCCTTTGTTGCTGCAAATCTTCTTTTGGTATTTCGCAGTACTTCAAGCCCTGCCTTCGGCTCGTGAAAGCTTGAGTTTAGGAGAAGCCATCTTCTTAAATGTTCGAGGCTTATATTTCCCGGCTCCCGTTTTAGAGCAAGGAAGCAACATTGTAATTGCCGCCCTGATAGCCGGTATCATCGCTAGCATAATCATCAATATTTGGGCAAGCAATAGACAGAAATTAACAGGCCAACAAGCCCCGATGCTTCGTATCGTTTTGAGCTTGATCGTTGGCTTGCCACTGGTGGTGTATTTTGTTTTAGGAATGCCTATTTCTGCAGAATACCCTGAACTAAAGGGCTTTAATTTTAAAGGCGGTATCAGCATTATCCCAGAGCTTGCAGCACTTGTACTCGCACTGAGTATCTATACTGCCTCTTTCATTGCAGAAATCGTACGTTCGGGCATTAATGCGGTAAGCCATGGCCAGACAGAAGCCGCGATGTCTCTGGGGCTGCCACGCTCTCGCACGCTTAAGCTGGTTATCATTCCTCAAGCGTTGCGTATCATCATTCCGCCACTTACAAGCCAGTACTTAAACCTAACCAAAAACTCTTCGTTAGCCATGGCGATTGGCTACCCTGACTTAGTTTCTGTATTCGCAGGCACAACGCTCAACCAAACGGGCCAAGCCATTGAAATCATTGCAATGACGATGGGCGTTTACCTAACCCTAAGCTTGTTGACCTCCGCGTTAATGAATATCTATAACCGTAAAGTCGCATTGGTGGAGAGATAATATGAGCACACATCAATTTCAACCTGATCTTCCGCCTCCAGCTAACACGGTCGGTATGGTTGGCTGGTTAAGAAAAAACCTCTTTAACGGCCCGATTAATAGCGTCGTAACATTAATTTTAGGTTACATCGCGTTCTCATTGCTTTGGGCAACCTTTGATTGGGCGATCTTGAGCGCAGACTGGATTGGTGCTACTCGCGATGCATGTACGAGTGATGGCGCATGTTGGGTATTCATTAGTGTTCGTTGGGACCAATTCATGTACGGTTTCTATCCAGAAGCTGAACTGTGGCGACCTCGCCTTTTCTACGCAACGCTGGCGATTTTTGTCGCGTTATTAGCCTATGAAAAAACACCTAAGCGTACTTGGATCTGGTTGTTCTTCGTCAACATCTACCCATTTATTATCGCAGGCCTGCTATACGGTGGCGTATTTGGACTTGAAGTGGTCGATACCCATAAATGGGGTGGCTTACTAGTGACGCTTATCATCGCACTCGTTGGTATTGTGGTATCACTACCTATCGGGGTTGCTCTTGCGCTTGGACGTCGTTCAGAAATGCCGATCATTCGCAGCATCTGTACTGTCTACATTGAGATATGGCGTGGCGTTCCACTGATTACCGTACTGTTTATGGCGTCGGTTATGCTACCTCTTTTCCTATCCGCCGGTTCAGAAACTGACAAGCTTATCCGTGCTCTAGTTGGTGTGGTGTTGTTCAGTGCGGCTTATATGGCAGAGGTAATTCGTGGTGGCTTGCAAGCAATCCCAAAAGGTCAATATGAAGCGGCAGATGCTCTAGGTCTGACCTACTGGAAAAAGATGGGGCTGATCATTCTTCCTCAAGCATTAAAGATTACCATTCCATCAATCGTAAACACATTCATTGGCCTATTCAAAGATACCAGCCTTGTACTCATCATCGGTATGTTCGATGTGCTAGGTATTGGTCAAGCCGCAAACACCGACCCAGAATGGTTAGGTTTTGCTACTGAAAGTTATGTATTTGTCGCGTTAGTGTTCTGGGTGTTTTGCTTCGGCATGTCGAGATACTCGATATGGCTAGAAAACAGACTTCACACCGGTCACAAACGATAGTTAACAAGATCAAGGACGTATTATGACGCAGCAGGCAGAAAACAACTCTCAAGGTCTTATGATCGAGTTGAAAGACATGAACAAATGGTACGGCGAATTCCACGTACTAAAGAACATCAATTTAGAAGTAAGAAAAGGCGAGAAAATCGTGATCTGTGGCCCTTCAGGTTCTGGCAAGTCAACGATGATCCGTTGTATAAACCGACTGGAAGAACACCAGAAAGGTCACATCTTTGTTTCAGGAAATGAATTAACGGAAGACCTAAAAAACATTGAAGCCGTACGTAGAGACGTAGGCATGTGTTTCCAGCACTTCAACTTGTTTCCGCACCTTACGGTGTTAGAGAACTGTACTCTAGCCTCAATTTGGGTCAAAAAAATGCCCAAAGAAGAAGCGGAAGCCATTGCGATGAAGTTCCTAGAGCGGGTAAAGATCCCTGAGCAAGCAGATAAATTCCCCGGGCAGCTATCAGGAGGTCAGCAGCAACGCGTGGCAATTGCGCGTTCTTTATGCATGAATCCTCAAGTCATGCTGTTTGATGAACCAACATCAGCACTCGACCCTGAAATGGTTCGAGAAGTCCTCGACGTAATGGTAGAGCTTGCAGAAGAAGGCATGACAATGCTGTGTGTGACACACGAGATGGGTTTTGCTAAAGAAGTCGCAGATCGCGTGATCTTCATGGATGCTGGTGAAATCATTGAAGAGAACAACCCTGTCGACTTCTTTGAAAACCCTCAATCGGACAGGACACAAAACTTCTTAAGCCAAATCTTACATCATTAATATGTTATGATGCATAAACCAAAGAGGCGGCTTAAGTCGTCTCTTTATCATTACAGATGATGACATTGCAAGTCAGCAACACTTTGTTACACCTTTAGAAACACTTAACAGACTATTTTGATTATTATTTTGAGCATAGAAAAGGAATGAAAGACTTGATTTTTCGAACTTTCACCCCCATAAATGTACTAATAACTATTGAAGTCACCTTACGAGGAAGATTATGAACAGCCCTATGTTTTCACGCACAGCATCTCAAGAAAGTGCTTTGCAAACCAATAAAGTGTTGCGTAATACCTACGCATTACTGTCTATGACACTACTTTGGTCTGCTGTTGTAGCAGGCGTATCCATGGCGATGAACCTTCCTCGTCCAGGTCTTATTATCATGCTAGTTGGCTTCTACGGTCTGCTTTTCATGACAGAAAAGAACCGTGACAATAGCATGGGTCTAGTTTTCACATTCCTATTTACAGGTTTCCTAGGCTACACCATCGGTCCAATATTAAACATGTACGTTGGCGCAGGTATGGGTGACGTCATCCTTACGGCATTGGGCGGTACCGCATTAGCATTCATGGGTGCATCTGCGTACGCACTAACGACCAAACGTGATCTGTCATTCCTGAACGGTATGTTGATGGCTGGTTTCGTCGTACTGCTGGTGGGTATGGTGGCAAACATCTTCCTACAAATGCCTCTACTATCATTGGCTATGAGCGGTATGTTCATCCTATTCTCGACGGGTGTTATCTTGCTAACAACGCAAAGCATCATTCGTGGTGGTGAAACCAACTACATCTCTGCAACGATTAACTTGTATGTTTCTATCTACAACATCTTCATCAGCCTATTAAGCATTTTAGGTGTGATGAACAGCAACGACTAATTCGCCTGCTGTTCAAAATATAGCCCAAGAGCATCTCTCTTGGGCTTTTTTGTATCAGCAAGGACAATATATATTGCAAACGCTACAATATCTATTGAGAAAGGTAAACTTGGTCATGTACCCTACTCCCATAGCTCATTTGATTTTGGATTAAACATGTTTGAATATAACGGCAAGCAAATCGAAACCGACGCTCAAGGTTACCTGTTGGACTACACACAATGGGAAGAAGGGATGATCGAAATTCTTGCTCGATACGAAGCGATTGAACTGACAGATGCACACCTAGAAGTGGTACATTTTGTAAGGAGCTTTTACGAAGAGTTCAACACCTCGCCAGCGGTTCGCATGCTGGTAAAAGCAATGGAGAAGGCTCACGGGCCAGAAAAAGGCAACAGTAAGTACCTATTCAAGTTATTCAAGAAAGGCCCAGCGAAGCAAGCAACTAAGCTTGCAGGGTTACCTAAACCGGCCAAGTGCTTATAAGCTGCCTTCGATAATTTAAGGTCTCTATAAGCAAACGCCATAAAATACTGTAGTCAACACGCTACAGTATTTTAAATTCACCTAGGCAAACCGCACGCTTATCTTCCTTTCTAACTGGTTGCCTGACGACAAGATCGACTTTTGCACTTGCAGGCCCGATTTGTAACCAAGCATGCAGCTTCTCTATTTGCTCTCGTTCTCCAACGGCTAACACTTCGACGCGACCATCATTTAGGTTCTTTGCATAGCCCGATAGGCTCAAAGATTGCGCTTGTTTGCTGGTGTGGTAACGAAAACCAACGCACTGAACTACGCCCGACACAGCAAATATAGATTGTGAATTTTCCATTAGTTTACCTCATAGAACATATGATAAGTATAGTTGAGACTCTGCCCATCTAGCGCTGTTATTCATGATACGACGACAAGGTGGCACGACCGGCCTTTCTTATTTGCTTTTCACTGGCACTTCCCTGACAATACCCCTCCTTCAAAATTCAACAAACAGAGTAAATTATGACGCCTTCAATTCATCTAGCCAAAGGCCGTGACAAATCACTACGTCGCAAACACCCATGGGTATTTTCACGCGGTATCGATAAGGTCGAAGGCGAGCCACAAGCCGGTGAAACTGTAGACATATATGCTCAAAATGGTCAATGGCTAGCAAAAGCAGCTTACTCTCCAGCTTCTCAAATTCGAGCTCGTGTTTGGACATTTGAAAAAGAAGAAATCAACAAGGCGTTCTTTGTAAAACGAATTCAAGATGCACAGTCTTTACGTGAAGACATCATCGAACGTGATGGGCTAACTGGTTACCGTCTAACAGCCGCAGAGTCTGATGGTTTGCCTGGCATCACTATCGATAAGTACCAAGACTTTCTAGTTTGCCAACTGCTAAGTGCTGGCGCTGAATATAACAAAAGCGTGTTGGTTGAAGCGTTAATCGAGTGCTTCCCAGACTGTAACATTTACGAGCGCTCTGACGTAGCGGTTCGTAAAAAAGAAGGTCTAAAACAAGTTGTCGGTGTACTGCACGGCGAAGAGCCACCTAAGTCAATCTTGATTGAAGAGAATGGCGTTAAAATCAGTGTGAACATTATGGAAGGCCACAAAACGGGCTTCTACATGGATCAACGTGATAGCCGTAAAGAGTCAATGAAGTACGTTAAAAACAAAGATGTTCTTAACTGTTTCTCGTACACAGGTGGTTTTGGTCTATACGCACTTAAAGGCGACGCGAAGCGTGTTATCAACGCTGATGTATCTCAACTTGCTCTTGATACAGCGAAGTTAAATGCTGAACTGAATAAGTTTGATATCTCTAAAAAACGCGCTGTTTTCTTAAATGCCGACGTCTTCAAACTGCTTCGTGAATACCGTGACCAAGGCACTAAGTTTGACGTAGTGATCATGGATCCACCGAAGTTTGTTTCAAGCAAGAACAACCTAACTTCAGGTGCGAATGGTTATAAAGACGTTAACATGCTTGCGATGCAAATTCTGAAACCCGGTGGTACGCTACTTACCTACTCTTGCTCTGGCTTGATGGGCACCGATTTGTTCCAAAAAATCATCGCTGATGCAGCATTAGACGCAGGCCGCACTGTTAAGTTCGTCGAGCGCTTCGAACAAGCTGCTGATCATCTAACAGACACAGCCTACCCAGAAGGTTTCTACCTAAAAGGGTTTGCGTGTAAAGTGCTTTAGAGTTTTAAGCTAAACGCATAAAAAAAAGGGCCTTTCGGCCCTTTTTGTGATTGCTGAATTAAGCGTTTGGTAAATTTGTCATGAGTGAATTAACCAAATTCGTCAATTCATCACCAGAATAGACACCAGAACCATCAGCATCTAACCCTGTAAGGTTACTTGCTTGGCCCTGCAAAATAATAGTTTGAGAGCCTTGGTCATTAGTTACAGTCAACTCTACATCTTGTTTATCATCACTGATTTTCGCTGATAAGTGACTAAGAACATCGTTCATTGTCTCGTCATCATGAAGAAGCTCTGACAAATCAATTCGATCACTGCCCACTTCAAAATCTGTAATCACATCTTGATGATGATTCAAAGGCTCATCGACCCATTTAAATATATCGTCACCAGAATCGCCAGTCAAAATATCATCACCCAAGCCACCAATAAGGGTATCGTTACCCGATCCACCTCGAAGAACATCGTTACCTTCCCCACCATCGAGAATATCATGACCAGAACCGCCGAAGATAAGATCGACACCCTCTTCACCATATACCGTGTCGTTGCCACCGCCACTTTGAACGATATCTACACCAGTATTAGAATAACCATCCATTTTATGATGGTCATCTTCATCCCCGTAAGTCATATCATCAGCAACATCATTGGTACTGCCATCAATATCTGCATTGATAAATTGGTTTATTACCGCGTTTTGGTTAGCTATGTCTATATTCTGATCCATGCCGGGAACAATACTATCTCCCATATAAATAGTATCAGAACCTGCACCTAGACTGACACTATCACTGCCAACGCCCACATCGATAGACACACCGTTAAGCTCATCGTATCCTAATGGGACATTAGACTCAGATTCCCAAGTATGAGCGGATGACTGATCCCAAACTAAAGTATTGTCGGTCGCTTTGACATGGTCGATACCGCTAGATAGCCCACCGTTCACTGAGGTTGCATTAACCGTAACTGTGCCTTGAGTTAAGCTATCTTGCATATCAGAGTCAATTGCAGAATACTTGAATTCATCTTCAATATTAATAACACCAGAAGTATCAAGATCAACACCTGAAACATTAAACCCAGCGCCTCTGCCAGCATTAGTGATATTGATAGCAGCTAATCGTACTTCATCAAATGTCACTGAGTCAGAACTTACTTCGACACTAGCGGTATGAGCACTCTTGTTATAGTTTTTCAACGATAATTCAATCTCACCACTAACCAACTCTCCGTTATCAAACAAATAACCTACTATCTTCGCGTGACCATTGTTAAACAAACCTTGCACACTTGATAAGTAAATTTCAGCGGATGAAATGTTACCATTGTCTGAGGCAACAGAAATATATTCGCCTATTTCCGTTTCTTGTCCTGACCCATTGTCATGGCTTGTATGAACAAAGACACCAAGTTGGTTTGGGTTATGATCATATTTTATCGTTGCGTCGCCGTCAGTAAACTTCTCATTGTCAATAAGCACATTGACATCAAACTTCCCTCCGGAAATGACTAAGCCATCGAGTTCTAACTCCCCAAGACCTGAACCATCTAGCCCATTATCATCAGCGAAGTCGTCCCCTGTGAAGTTACTGACAAGCTTGCTTTCATCAGTATCGTCAGCAACATAAATGATATTCGCACTATCTAAAACTACGCTACCCACTTCAAGAGGCTCACCAGGTTGACCGTTCGCGTCAAGTTCATAAAGGTTGCCGTGTTCTGGAAGTTCTTCGATTCGAACTGATGTCACTTCATTATCAGACGATGAATCATCGTCTTCTTCGTCTATTGCGTGAGTTGAAAAGTTAACCTGCACAACATTCGTATCAGATGAAATCATAAAGTCATTTGCAACAGGTGGCTCATTTTCAGTCACAGTCACCGTTATCGAAGTCGTCGCAGGTTCCGACTGATTCACACCATCAGAAACAGTAACCTCAACTTCACGCACAGTTTCATCCGGCGTATCGCTGTTATTGACAAATCGAATCGACTTCAAGAAAACTTCAAATTCATCTGCAGACACCTTTCCTGAAGAATGTGTGATCACAAGTGCGATTAAAGCACCATTGACCGTTTTCGTGACTTTAAAACTATTCGCCTCAACCCATGTTAAATCATCGCCAACTTTTGCATTGGTCAAAGATACCTTCATTTCCTCAATCGCGTCTTTATCATCAAAGATATCAGCATTGATATCGGCAATGGCGGCGTCACTACCTTCTACATAATCGGAGTTAAAGTCGATACCGTCTAAACTGCCATTAAGATCAACTATTGGTGCTTCGTTAACAGGATTTACTGTCAAGTTGAACGTGCTGTTTACTGGTGTGCTGCCATCTTCGTTGCCGTCTTCAACGTTCAGATCGAACGACGCCGATTTGGTTTCGCTACCGTCATGCTTGAACCTCACGTCACCCGCAGCCAACTGCGCCACCGTGAAGCTGTTCGACGCCACGCCGCCTACTAAGATTGTTCCGTTGCTCGCGTTGCTGACCGTGAAGGTCACGCCTGAATCTGTATCGTCAACGTCCGTATAGCCTAGGTCCGCCGCCGTAATGGTATAGCTGCCTGCTTCATCCACTTCACCCGACAGATCGCCTGTCAGCTCTGGCGCATCATTAACAGGGATAACATTAAGTGTTACTACCGCCTCATCTTCCCCACCATTACCATCAGTGACTCTATAATTGAAGGTTGCTTCACCGTTGTAATCTTTATCTGGCGTAAAAGTGATGGTCTCATTGCTATAGTCAACAGACAGAGTGCCATTGGCCGCTGATGTGATTGAATCAGCAACAATTGACAGTTCATCACCGTCAATGTCGGTATCATTTGCCAACAACTCAGCAAAAGAAATGATGATAGGCTGATCTTCTGAGGTGGCAAGTTCCGATTGATTAATACCTACCACTGTAATGTTATCTAACAGTGCGCCATAGCTGTCTGAAGCGCCAGCGCCTGCAAATGTCAGCTCAGTTGTGTCACCTTGGACTTCAAACTCTGCCGTTATGCGATACCATCCATTTGCGTCAGGTTGTCCGATTTGAACATTAAGCCCGTCAGCACCCGATAGAGTTCCGTCTGCATGAACAGTCACTAGCGTATCACCCACTTTAAACGTCATATCAGAGGATGAATTACCATCCCGGCGAGGGTTGTAATCAAACTCAACGCGCACGCTGTCTTGGCCTGACGTATCAATGCTTGTAGTAATCGCGGTATTTTGGTGCGCATCAAGCTCCGCAAGATAATCGCCATCGGTCGCTTCTGCGATAAGACCATCACGCTGGATTTCTAGACCATTGGTTGCATCCCAATCACCTAATTCGTCGCCAGTTACTACTGTCCAACGACCTGTGTTAGTCATGTGCTCAAATGATTCTGAGAACAGTACGGTTTCACTGCGTGAGTTATAAGTGTCATCAATGGCGTTAGGTCCATCATTCGTACCTGTTACGCTAATGGTTAAAGTAGCGGTATCTGTTCCACCCTGACCATCACTTATTGTATAAGTAAACGTTTCAGACACCTGCTCGCCCACTTTTAAACTATCCGCATTATCAGCAACATAGTTATAGCTTCCATCATCGTTCACGGTCAAAGTACCAAAGCTGCCAACTAAGCCAACACCCACCGTCCCAGTCGTGCTGTTTGCAGCATTTTCAGCGCCAGTACGAATACCGATAACTTCGAGGCTACCGCCATCAATATCACTATCGTTCTTCAATAAACCGTTCAAAGTAGTGACATCTAACGTCGCATCTTCCCCTAAGGCACCCACATCATTACGAGCAATTGGAGCATCATTAGTACCCGTAACCGTAATGGTTAACGTTGCGATATCTGTGCCACCCATACCATCACTAACCGTGTACGTAAACTTATCTGTGACTACCTCTCCAGGATTTAAACTATCTGCATTATTAGCAACATAGCCATAACTGCCATCTTCATTGAGCGTTAGTTCACCATAAATTCCATTCAGTCCTGTACCAACACTACCGTTGGTCGTGCCATCAATCTCACCTTCTGAGCCTGTGCGGATAGCGATTACGCTTAAGGTATCACCATCAATGTCTTGGTCATTGGTTAAAACGCCACTTTCAGCATCGACCGTTAAAGTCGCATCTTCACTGAGTGACTCTACATCGCCAACTGCCACAGGTACATCGTTCACTGCCGTCACATTCACATTCACGGTCGCCGTTTCAACATTGCCCGCCGCCGTCGTCACGGTGTAAGTGAAGCTGTCGCTGCCGTGGTAGTCCTCATTCGGTGTGTAGGTCACGGTGCCATCAGCATTGAAGGTCACGGTGCCGTTCGCACCTTGAGTCACACCCGTCACACTCGCGTTTTCACCGAAGGTGTCATTATCTAGGACGTT
>NZ_CANLBV010000101.1 GCF_947488985.1 uncultured Vibrio sp. | reverse complement strand
TCAGTGTAATTATCATAGTTCGTAGCATGATCCTGATTTTACTAAAAATCAAGCACCTTCAATGATCACGGGTATATGCTTATTAATTAAAGGGATTCACGAATATCGTATTTTTACTGTTATGTTTATTGATGAACACACAGTAAACTCCGCGCTAATCACTAACGATAAAGAGCTGATATTGATGATAATTAACGTAGCAAAAAAGTTCATTTTAGCAGCTTCTGCGCTGATGCTAGGCGGTTGTGTTAGCTATAGCGTTACTGAACAAGAAATGACGAGCTACCTGCAAGATTCGGTGATGTTAGAACAAGAAGTCGGTGTGCAAAACGTTATGTATGCGCAAGTCGCGGTTGATGACTTAGCGGTGCAAATTGGTCGAGCTGATGCCGAGCGTGTGTCTGTTCTGGCGAATACCAATGCAAAAGTTCAAGTGTTTAACATGCCAAATATGGGGTTAGATCTTGATATCGAATTCAGCGCGATTCCTGAATACGACAAGGAAAGTGGCGAGGTGTATCTAAAGTCGCTGCGACTAGAGCGCTTTGAAGAAAAGGGCAAACAGCTTTCGCCTGAAATAGAGACACTACTCAAACCCGCGGTATCGATGATAGGTTTTGCTTTATCTCAGGCTCCGGTTTACAAATTGGACAGCAGTAAGGTTCAAGAGTCATTGATTAAAGCGTCGGAGCCCAACCTTGTGATTAAAGACAACAAGCTGGTGATCGAACTGTTTGATTAATCGAATTTAAATTCAATCGTTCATTCTGGCTATCCAGTGGGTAGCCATTTTTATGCCCAAAACGATGGCTGTGGTTACCCACTTTCAGCGTCTTAAGCTCGCCGTTCATTGAAATCCCGCCCTATCTCTTCTTTACTTTGATCTTGTGAGCTAGTCATCAAATGATAAAAATAATAGGGTGAACCATCTATGAAGAATCCAGTGATAGCCGATATTAAGTCAATGAAAGTGGAGCTAACAGAAGGGGAAAAATATTACTTCTGTAGCTGTGGTAAATCGAAAAACCAACCGTTTTGTGATGGTTCTCATGCTGGCTCTGGTTTCAAACCCAAGAGTTTTGTCGCAGAAAAGAGTGGTGATGCGCACCTGTGCGGTTGTAAGTATTCGAACAACCTGCCTTTTTGCGATGGAACCCATAAACAATTTACAGCAGATCAGGTTGGGCAAGAAGGCCCTGATGTTCATATTCAATCGGCAACGCCAGAACTGTCACCTGCAGCATCGGCAACCAAAGAAGAGCCCACGGTTGAGTTTATTCATCAACTTGCACGAGACGGTTTATCTAAAGTGGGTCATCATGGACCAATGACATCGATGGGCGTCCCAAGGTATCTGTTGCCTCATTGGGATGATATTCAGGTGATGGTGGCACAAATGGCGACTAAGCCTCTACAAGAAGAGGTGACGGTTAATACTGAACTTGTGATCGGCCCGCAGGCGAAGAAACCACTCAAGCTCAAAATCCCGCTGTTTGTATCCGACATGAGTTTCGGCGCTTTGTCTGAAGAAGCTAAGGTCTCTTTAGCCAAAGGTGCAGAGCTGGCAGGTACGGGTATTTGTTCGGGGGAAGGTGGTATGCTACCCGAGGAACAGGCCGCGAACTCTCGCTATTTTTATGAACTCGCCAGCGCTCAGTTTGGTTACGATGAATCTAAGCTTAAAAACGTTCAAGCCTTCCACTTTAAAGGTGGACAGGGCGCGAAAACCGGAACGGGCGGGCATTTACCGGGGGCGAAAAGCATCGGCAAGATCGCCGAGGTGCGTGGCATTGAAGCGGGCACCGCTGCGATTTCACCACCAACCTTCAAAGACCTAAAAACGGTCGAAGATTTTAAACAGTTCGCCGACCGAGTTCGAGAAGTGACGGGCGGTGTCCCGATCGGCTTTAAGCTAAGTGCTAACCATATCGAGGAAGACATTCAGTTCGCATTAGATGCAAGTGCCGATTATATCATCTTGGATGGACGTGGCGGTGGTACTGGGGCTGCGCCAGAAATGTTCCGAGACCATATCAGTGTTCCTACTATTCCAGCTTTGGCTCGTGCTAGAGCCTACCTAGATAAACAAGGGGTTAGTGATCGAGTCACATTGATCATCACGGGTGGCTTACGTGTTCCGATGGACTTTGTTAAAGCGATGGCACTTGGTGCTGATGGTGTCGCTATCTCAAACAGTGCTATGCAGTCGATAGGGTGTGTGGCGGCGAGAATGTGTAATACCAATAATTGCCCAGCGGGTATTGCGACTCAAAAGGCCGACTTACGCCAACGTTTAAATGTCGAGAAGGCATCGAATCAGCTTAAAAACTTCTTTGAAGCATCGACAGAGTTAATGCAAGTGATGGCGAGAGCGTGTGGACATGATCACCTGAATCAATTTAACCCTCACGATTTGGCAACATGGAATCGTGAAATGGCAGAACTATCGGGCGTTGCCTATTCTGGTATCAGTTCATTAAATAAACTTAAGTAAATTACCTTTTGATAAAGCACACTTACTGCATTTATGAGTGTGCTATTTTTACCTGTGCCATACACAGCGGCCTTTAAAAACGTATTTGATTGGGCATCGCGCATCGATATGAAAGTAGGGTAAACCTGTGGTAATGCTGGCTACCTCTCCGGGCTCAGGTGGCGCAACCTCGGTGTTATCTTCTGCGGTTAATTCTGCGCCTTACTTCGATGCCGATGTGAAAGGGTCGATGTCAGTGCCGAGCTTCTACGATAACTTCGATATGGAGACGGGCGAGATGACCAACCTAGAGATGATCGACAATCTTAAAATGATCATGAAGAAGATCGGTTAAGTGGTTTTAGCGTACTCAGTTCATTCGCTTCATGCCGTGGGCGGGTAGATCTTAAATGCTGAAGGCAGCCATAACGTCATGGCTGCCTTAGGTGTTGTATTAGTTTGATAACTCAGCGGCGGTATCAACGAAGATGCCTTGAATGTCTTTCGCTTCACGCTCAGTTTGACCGCCGTGCTTTAGGAATGCAGCAATGATGGCTGCTGTTTTTTGCTCTTTTGCACGCTCTAAGAAGTAACGCAATTCTAGCTCTGATCCCGCTTGCTCATCTTTGATTGAGGTTGCGATGATCTCTTTGTACATCACGATGTCACGCACTTCCAATTGGCTGATCACACCTAGCGTTGCCGCTAAGAAATCTTCAAGCTCTGCCTTCGGCACGAACTGAGTAATGATATTGCGGCTTTCAGCTTGTTGCGCAGTAAAATCGTTACCTAGTAACAGAGCTTGTAGTGCTTTATTTTTGCCCATGCGTCTTGCAAATTGCACCGCACCTTGGCCACCTGTCGGGATGTTTACATGAATTTCTGGTTGTGCGAACGCTGAGTTTTCAGTGCCATAAGCAAGGTCACACGCCATCACAAACTCATTACCGCCCCCACGAGCAACACCATCAACAACAGCGACAGACACTTGTTTCATCGCTTTGATGTTTTCAATCATGTGGTTGAATTCGATTGAGCCAGCCTGTCCACCTTGAGTGCCGTTGATCACGTTAAGATCCAAATGAGCAAGGAAGAACTCAGCATGCAGTGATTTGAATACCACCACTTTAGTATCGCGGTCATCTTTTAGCGATAGAACAAACTCATTGATTTCATTAATTAAATCGAAAGTTAATACGTTCACTGGTGGATTGTTGATTGATACAGTAGCAATGCCATTTTGATTAGTAATTGATAGTAGTGTCATCTTTGTTTCCTCTAATTATTTGGGACTGAATGTTGTCTCCGTTATGTGCAGCTACTATAGATTTGTAATAAGATGAGAAAAATAGTCATATTGGCACTTAATTGGTGCTTTAAATGAAACAAAGGTCGTTATGGATACATCAAGTCGTTTATTATTGCTGCTAGAAGTGGTTGAGTTGGGCTCGTTCGTCAAAGTCGCGGAGCAGAGGAACGTTGACCGTTCTGTCATCTCTAAACAGATCAGTCGTCTTGAAGAAGAGCTCGATGTTCGACTGTTGAACAGAACCACTCGCTCTTTGTCGCTCACGGCAGCAGGCAATGAGATGGTCAACCAAGCCCATCAATTGCGAGCCTTACTCAATGACACACAACGCTTGGCACAGAATTATCATTCCGAGCCTAGAGGCCTGTTAAGAATTACGAGCTCTACCATGTTTGGTCGGCAATATGTTCAGCAGGCGATATCAGTATTTCAGAAACAGTATCCGGATGTGGATTTTGAACTGAGACTCGAAGATCGTATCGTTGATATGGTCAAAGAAGGGTTTGATATTGGTTTTCGAATTGGTAAGCCTAAAAACTCTAGCTTGATCTGCCGCAAGATAGCGAGAAGCAGACTCTTGATTGTTGCGTCTCCTGAATTCATTGAAAAGCACGGGGCAATTAACACCATCGAAAAGCTTGAGTCATTGCCGGCCACTATTTATGCCGCACCGGGCTTGGTGATCGACAAATTCTCCTACAGCGATGATAAGGGCAATACACAGCATTTTCAGCTCAACGCGACCTATAAGGTGAATGATGTGGAGATGATTCCGAAGAGTGCGCTAACAGGCAATACCTTAGCGGTGGTCACGGTACAGATGATCACTGATGAAATATCAAAGGGCGAGTTAGTGCCTATCATGACGCATTTGGCATTGGATGATTTTGGTACCTTTTATGCGGTTTATCCTCACCGAGACGCGCCGATAAAAACCAAGTTGTTCATCGATACATTGAAATCGATAGTCGGGGAAGAACAGCCAATTTGGGAGCAGGGTATTGCGGGCTTTGATGAGATGTATGGTAATCGTACCGCGAAGCCATAATCGATTATTGTAGATATCAGTTATATATCCTCGGTGAGAGATTTACTTAAATTCAAATCTATACCTAAAGTTAAAGTGAACTCTGCTTTTTTATATGCTGAGCTTTGTTTAGTGCTCTTGCGTGTATTTGATTGAAGAAATTAGAGCTCGTATTGGATATTCGGAAAGGGAAGTAACAACATGAAAAACATCGTGTATTTAACGATTGGTCAACTCTCGGAGCGCAGTGGTGTCGCACCTTCGGCTCTGCGTTTTTACGAAACCAAAGGGTTGATTGCTTCTATTCGAACTAATGGTAACCAACGCCGCTATCAATCTGCAATGCTGCGTCGAATCGCCCTGATTCAAGTCGCCCAATCGATAGGGTTTACGCTTGAAGAGATTACCGAAGAGTTGTCTAGTTTGCCGATGAACCACACCGCAACCAAGCGTGATTGGGAGCGAGTGGCGAAGAAGTGGCAAGGACAACTCGACAGCAAGATGGCACAGATCCGCTCGCTACAAGAGAATTTAACTGGCTGCATTGGTTGCGGCTGTTTGAGCATGCAGAAGTGCCATCTATTAAGCCCAGAAGATATTCTGCATGACCAAGGGCAGGGTGCTCAGCGTATCCTCGACTAGATTGGTTTTAGGATTTAGCTAAAGCTGATCGAATCCAATGCATTCAATACCATTGTCAGAGAGCCATTGTTGTAAGACCGGACTCGTCAATAAGGCGTGTTCTTCCACTCGCTTAGTGGCATAGCTAGACAATGACCTCAGTTCGTCACTGGCAAAAAGCGCGGGATGGCACATCAATTCGACCGTGCCGTTAGGTATCATGGCTTGGTGGCTCAACAGCAAATCTTGTAAGCTGGTTAGTGAAACCCCGTTATCAAAAAATCGCATATCAAACGCATCTGGTGTTGGCACTAAAAGTGAATCTTGCCCGCTCACAATATTGTCGATTCGTCTCACGGGCAGGCCGATATCATTGGCGGTTCGAGTAAATGCAGCTTTAAGAGGCTGGAAGACGCCGCCGAAGTGATGACTGTCGATATGATTGATCTTTAAACCAGCATCAAGCGCAGCTTGGTATTGCGCATTAAGCTCAAGCACCACCTCTTCTTCAACAACATCTGCTTTGTTGAGCAGGGTAGTTTTATCTACAAAATACCCTTTATGATCGACAAGGCTGGGGATGAGTTCTGGTGAGCTAATGGGTTTGCCTGCCGTGACCGTAAAATGTAATCCAACTTCAGGAACTAAGCCTTGGTGGTAAAGTTCGATGGCATGTTGTGTACCTGGCTGGTTCATCATTATTGTGGTTGATTTCACCATACCAGCTTTCAAACAATCGACAATGCCAAGGTTTACGCTTTCGGTGAGACCGAAATCATCGGCGTTCAATATCAACTTCATGGTTGGCCTCATTCTAATGAGAAGGTGTGGGTTTTCAGATTTGAATTAGCTCAGTGTCTACTGAGCTAATATAACGAGAACAGTGATTTATACTGAGGGAGTTATCACACTATGTCAGCCGATGAGCGAACGCAGGCATGAACTCTAAGTTTTCGCGAATCGTTTCTAGCAGAGCTTCATCAATGTGCGAGCCTGTATCAACGATTGGGTTTAGGATCAGAGCACGTTTCGCTGTGGCAATATCTCCCGTTATCGCTGCTTTTACGGTGAGGGTTTCAAACTCTTTCATTTGCTGGATCAAGCGCAGCGTATCACTGTCAAAAGGCTCGACGTTGAGTGGGATAATTTCACTGCTGGTGATCACTGAACTGACTTCCACCGCGCAGTCATCTGGCAACCCTTGTATTGCGCCGTTATTGCGGGTATTTACATGCATGATAGAGCGCTTGTTGTTATAAATACTGCTCATCAACTCACAAGCAGCTTCAGAGTAATAGGCACCACCACGCTCTTCTAACAGTTGAGGTTTGGTATCCAGCATTGGATCTTTGTATATCTCAAGCAGTTGCTTCTCAACTTGAGCCACTAAGTCGGCGCGGTTAGCGTTGTTCTTAGACGCCTCAAACTCTTTATCTAAGATATCTCGAGACTGATAGTAGTAACGCAGGTATGCACATGGAATGATGTTGAGTGAGCGAATTAACTCGCCGTCCCATTCAAAGGGAGGGATATTTTTCGGCATCATTTGATCGTTGCCACCAAGAAGTTGATTGATAACCTCACCCAGCTTGTCTTGCCCTTCATGTAGCACCTTGCGAGCCCACACTAAGTGGTTCAAGCCTGCAATTTGCATCGTAATGTCTTCACGTTTTGCGCCAAGCATTTTGGCTGCACCAAGCTCCATATTGACTGGAACGTTACACAGACCAACGGTTTTGATTGACGAGTGTTTAAGCAGAGCTTCGGTGACCATGCCTGATGGATTGGTAAAGTTGAGTAGCCATGCGTTCGGGCATAATGCTTCCATCTCTTTCGCGATTTCTAATGCAATAGGGATAGTGCGACAGGCATTTGAGAAACCACCCAGCCCGTTCGTTTCTTGCCCGATCATTCGATATTTCAAGGCGATGCGTTCATCACGCAACCTTGCTTCTAGTCGACCCGCTCGAAATTGAGAGCATACGAAATCGGCGTCTTTCAGAGCCAATTGTCGGTCCGTGGTCAGGTGAACATTAATTTCGCAGTTAACTTTATTAATCATGCGCTTGGTTAAATCGGCAATGATATGAGCTTTTTCTAACCCAGCCTCGATATCCACCAACCACAGATCAGTAATAGGTAATTCGTGATGACGTTTTAACAAGCCTTCAACTAACTCAGGGGTGTAACTTGAACCGCCACCGATCACGACGACTTTTAATTTTTGTTCTTGTTTCATGTTATTCACCATTAGATTTTTAGATTACTTGACTTAATCTATATGATGAGTTGGCACACCGACAAACCAGAATTGATGAGTTATAAATTAGTGAGATTAATCCATGGGCTTGTTTGAAAATAGGCAACAGACACTGTCATTGCTACACACATTCAGTGTTGCGGCTAAACATTTGAGCTTTACTTTGGCTGCTAAAGAGTTGTTTTTGACACAGGGTGGTGTCAGTCATCGTATTCAAAAGTTGGAGCAACAGCTGAAATTTAGCCTGTTTGTACGTAAAACGAGAAAGCTCGAATTGACCCCAGAAGGTCAGCGAGTTCTTTCGATGTTGAATGTCTCTTTTGAATCGATATTTTCTGAACTCATGGACATTCAAACGGGTGAATTGAGTGGTGAGCTATACATCGCAACCTCTCCCTACTTTGCTTCGTCTTGGTTGATGCCACGTCTACCCGAATTTAGAAAACTCTATCCGAACTTGAGCCTAAAGCTGCAAACCAAACAGAACCAATCTGACTTCCAATTCGAACCTTATGATGTGGCTATTTTTTATAGTGAAGGGCATTACCCTAACCATTACAGCGAGCGACTTTTTTCAGGAATCAGAACGTCTGTGTGCAGCCCAGAGTACGCCAAGAGGTTTAGTCTCGATAAGGGGTTATATCAATTAGCTGATGTACAGTTTATTCATAGTGGGAACGTGACGGCTTGGCAGCGGTGGTTAGCTGAAGTTCAAAGCGATGTAGATTGCACGTTGATGTGTGATTACTATAGTGATAATCGTTTGGCCATGGATGCTGCGATACTCTCAATGGGCGTTGCACTAGGGCGCTTAGAGTTTATGACGCCACATATCGAGCAGGGGGTGTTGGTTGCTCCAATGATGAGCATAGAGTCTGGTAAGGGCTATGATTTGGTGTGCCCGAAAGGGATGGACCAACGAACCAAGTTTCAGGTGTTTGCTCAATGGATAAAGCAACAGTTGTAGTTGGGGGACGCCTAGACAAATGAGATTGAAGCGCCGACTTTACATGGCTTATTTGCATGATCCTGATGGAAACAAGATTTGTGCAACTCACTTTGTGTTGTAGCTCACGATATGCCGCAGTTCTTTTTATACCACTGTGGCGTATAATTAAGTCATATTAGTGGTTCAAGACAAACAGACTATTGCAAAGGATTAGCTAGATGACTTCAAACGAACTGTTTTATGAGAGCTTTGAGCGTTGCCGGATTGATCAAGCGTTTTTAGAGTCATTCTTGGCCGACTTTTGCCAACACAATCCTAGGTTTTCAGAGCGCTTTGAAAAAGTGGGATTGGAGCAACAAACCAAGATGCTCAAGGCTTCAATCATCCTCATCTATAACTCAGCTGGGTTGCCCGGTGTGCGCAACTCGGTAAAGCGACTCGGAAAACAGCACAAAGATTTAGGAATGGATATCTCTGAGCAAGAGCTCAATGAGTGGTTTAAATCATTGCTTAATACGGTTAAGAAATACGACCCTCACTATAATGATCAAGTCGAACAAGCATGGACAGAAACCCTCGATGTTGGCCTTAAAATCATGAAGCAAGAGTGCGTGGTTCCAAATTCTGTGAACAACTAGACCCTTGATTAATTATTCTCTGTCTTGCTTATTCGTTATTTAAAAACGGCAATAGCGCAGAGAGGATGACTTTGTAAGGTAAGCCTAACGCTATCAGGCTTACCTCCTATTGTTTGACTAGAAATGAGCAGCCCACCCAATCAAGAAACCTTGTGATGCCGTGTCATATTCAAAAGTCCCTTTGTTTTCGTAGTCCACCCAAGTGGATTTGTAGGCAACATTTAAGTCAGACCAACTGTTTATCTGGTATCGAACACCAGTTAAAAGAGATGAGGTAAAGTTGGTGTCACTGCCAAGCCCTGCATCAATGGTAGCGTGAAACTTCCAATCCTTATTGATCTGCGTTATCCATCTCACACCTATTTGGTAATCTATCCAATCTTCATCTAATGATTTGCTTCTATTTAAGTCGCCAACTGAAGTGTAAAGCTTGGCATCTATGTCGTTATCCCACCAACGAAGCCCAAACAGATAATCAATCGTGCCAAAATCGTATTGGTAGCGCTTAAACCCCTTCACATCTAAAACACCTTGTCGGATATCAAGATTGCCTTTCAATACCTCTAGGTTGCTACTTAAAACTGAGTTTGTTTTTCCGCTTAACTTCATGAAGCTGTAATCAATGTAATAGCCCCACTGATTGTCATAGACACCCTCTAAACGCACCATTGCGGTCATATCAAGATGATCCATGATGAATGCAGGATCAACATCGACACCTGCAGACAAATCACCAATGGTGCTGTCTCCGCGGATGTTGAGTGCGAGCGCGTAAATTTCGAAGCTATGTTGCCACTTTTTTGTATCCGCTTGTTCACTTGCTTCCTGAGCATTGACGGTTGAACTTGCAGCTAATGCTGATGCGAGTAAATAACGCCATTTAGCCATATTGATATCCTTATCTTCTATGTGAAATAGCACGAGAGCGAATGTATCTCCCAATTATCCACTCTTCCATATATGCAACTTGTATATTGATGGTTGTAGACTATGTTTTTTGAAAAGAGCCAAATTAAAAGAGTAAGGATATGAAGCCACAAAGTGTTTTCCTGTTAGTTGCAGTTGTGGGACTAACACCCATTGCGCTGTCTTACGGCTATTCGCCAGTTATCTCTCTTGATTACCTTTTTGGGATCGACGCGAGTCCTATCAATGTCACTCATATCTTTCGTGCCGCGATGGGGTTGTACTTAGCGTATGCGTACGCTCGATGATGAGGTAAACGACCACGCGATCAACTTCATCGAAAGGGCGGTTGAAGCGGAGAAGCCATTCTTTACTTGGTATTGCCCATCACGAGGACACGTTTGGACGCACCTTTCTGAAGAGTATGAGGCCATGCTCGGCCAGAACGGCTAGGGACTGCAAGAAGTGGTGATGAAAGCTCTCGGCATTGCCGACAATACCATCATTATTTTTACGGCTGATAATGGCCCTGAAATCATGACATGGCCAGATGGCGGTATGACGCCGTTCCATGGCGAAAAAGGCACAACATGGGAAGGGGGCGTGAGAGCGCCTGCATTGGTTAGTTGGCCGGGCAAAATCCCAGCTGGCAGTGTCGGCAATGGCATCTTTGATGGTATGGATTGGTTACCAACACTGATTGCAGCGGCGGGTGGCCCAGCAGACCTGAAAGAGAAAATGCTCAAAGGTCACGATGGTTTTAAAGCGCACCTCGATGGTTACAACCAAGTTGATATGCTGACGGAAAAAGGCGAGTCGAATCGTAAAGAGATTTACTACTACGAGCGAGACAAGCTACAAGCGGTTCGAGTGGGTGATTGGAAAGCGCACTTCGTAGTACAGAACCACGGTTGGAGTGGCCCGAAAGAAGAACTTAACGCACCACTACTGTTCAACTTGCGTCGTGACCCTTACGAACGAGCAGCTGAAGAATCTGGAATGTACTTGAAATGGATGGGGCAGAAGATGTGGGCATTTGGTCCTGCTCAAGCCGCTATTCAGCAACACTTAGCAACCTTCGAAGAGTGGCCGCCAGTCACACCTGAATCTCCGGCAGAGAAAACCGGTGGTGTGGGGAATTAATCAAATATCATAAAAAATCCCGCTCTGTGTGAGCGGGATTTTTATTGGAATGCGTCTAAACCTTGGCTCTATTTTAGCGTCGTTTTTCGTTCTATGAACTTCACTGGCACCATCAACTTAACCAAGCTGGTGTCCTGCTCTTGAATCTGACTAACGACAATTTTCACTGACTCACGAGCAAGGCGCTTGAAATCTTGCTTAAAGGTGGTCAATTGGTAGTTCAACCACTGAGTTTGTGGGATGTCATCAAAACCAATTACTTGCAGATCTTCAGGAATACGCAGATTGAACTCTAAGCGCGCTACATCCATGACCGCCATTGCTAGGTTATCTGTCGCACAGAATATTGCTTGTGGCTGTGTTGGTTCGGAAAACAGAGCGCGAATCGTATCCAGTGAATCAAGGTAGTCATAATCCGCTTCAATAACACGAGCTTGCTTGCCTGTTAAGTCTTCGAACTCTGAACAAAAGCCCGCTTCACGTTCGCCATTGGTGTAAGTCGGTACGTTACCTGTTAGGTAAACCGCTGACTTTGTTCCAACGCTATGCAAATGCTGAGCAGCAACTTGGCCTGCTGCATAGTTATCGCTCACCACATGACTGCTCTTAGTACCTTCAACTACACGAGCATACTGAACAATAGGGATATCGAACTCTTCACACTCTTCATAAAGCGACTTATTGAACGTCGCAGAAGCGGCAATCACACCATCAACTCGATACTGGAAGATGTTAGGAATCGAGTGGTTGTCATGACCATCGACTTGCCAAGGGATAAGCACTGCAGAATAGCCCTGTTTTTGTAACTCAGTTGAGATGAGCTGCAGGGTTTTCATGTGAATGGGGTAGTCAGCATCAGGGAAGACCAAACCAATCAATTTAGACTCGTTGGTAGTAAGGCTTCGGGCAAAAGCATTTGGGCGATAGTTGAGTGCTTTTGCGGCTTCAAATACTTTTTGCTTGGTTTTTTCAGAAACCGAACTGCCAGGTACAAATACACGAGAAACAGTAGATTGAGAAACGCCAGCCAGTTTAGCGACATCTTTTGATGTTACTGTTGCTTTAGGTAACGAGGATTGTTTTGGAGAGTTCATAAACCATGTATTTTAAGCCAAATTAATGACGTGTAGAGTATCATAATTAGGTACGTATTCAAAAAAAACAATGCATGAAAATGTTATGAAAGATAAGGGCTAATTGAGGTTGTTGGGTATTTGCTTGGGTATGACCCAAAAGAAAGCTCTACGTACATGCATAAGCATATTGTAGAGCTTTAGTTGGACAGTGTTGTTCAATAGTTCTTATTTATCTAACGCCTTGTTCAGTCATTAGAAGTAGTAACGAATACCTGCAGCGAATTGGTCATCACGGTTTTCGAATTTGTTACCAACAAGCTGATCTTTACCTAGATCGAATTGGTACTCAGTCCAAACTAGGAATTTGTTCTTCTGGAAGTGGTATTCAACACCGGGGATAAGAAGGTTACGTTCATAGCCATCTGTCTTGTCATCACGATCTTCCATGTAGTTGTAGTTCAACGTAGGGCGTAGACCATTGTCGAAGTGGTAGTACGTGTAGATTTCACCACCTAGGGTATCGAACATTACATCCGTACCGCCTTGGCTTACTGCTTCCCAGTTTTCGCCAACATGGAAAGTGGCACCTGCGTAGAAGCCGCCGTTACTGTAGTTCGCACCCAATAACATGATGCGTATGTTGTCGCCATTTTCTACGCCAACCACACCTGAGTCTAGGTCTGCAATTTCATTTTGGTGGTAAGCTGCACCGAGTGTTACGCCACCAACCGGTTTGTAAGTGATTGACGCACCCATACCGTTTTTCAATGAAGCTGTCGCATTACTCGCTAGTGCAACTTCTTCACGTGTCGTTTGGTAAGTGAAGCCGTAGCTTACTTGGTCGTTGATTGAGTTACGGTAAGTAATGGAGTTTTCTGCTCGACCTGTACCAGAAGCAATACCCCAATCAGACAGGTTGTAAACACCTGAACCGCGAGTACCAAAAACACGACCTAAGTCGGTGTACCATGCTACGTCATAAAAAGTAGACCATTGCTTAGTTCCCGCAGCAATTTTGCCGTATTTTTCGTGCTCTGCGCCAGCGTATAGAAGTCGGTCGTAAATATTGTCGCCGTTAGCACCGGAGTTGTAACCCCACTCAGCATGGCCAAAGCCTGTCCAGCCGTTGTCTAGTCCCATTTGACCTTTAAGGCCGAAACGAGAGCTACCGCTGTTCCACTCACCGTTATGGTCGCCGCCCTTATCTTGGTAACGAACGTCGAAACGACCGTCTAAAGTAAGACTATCGCCCGCGTCATTGGTGAAAGTGTGTGCAGCGAAAGCAGAACCCGAGGCAAGTGTTGTCAGGATCACTGCAGAAAGAATCGACTTTTTCATTGTAATTCTCTTTATTCAGGCCGTAGAAAGCCACCGTGCTTTCAAGCCCGTTATATTGGTTATGATTTGGTAGGGTGTACCCCATCCATGAGGCACTAGGGCGTGTTGATCTTTCGAGCTGATTTTTGCAGCGAGTTGCTGGGTATTTATACAAGGCAGAGGCGTCGATGT
>NZ_CANLBV010000100.1 GCF_947488985.1 uncultured Vibrio sp. | reverse complement strand
TTTTACTTTTGGCGAAGCAAATTATAACTCTTTACCATGCTGTTTAAAAAACACTCACGAAAGATCAACACGCCCTAATTATGCAGAACTATCAGATTCTTGTGCGTAATTTCTGTTAGGATTATGGTTTTCGTGTTTCAAGTGAGCGACTGTGCAATTCTCAGCCAAATTACGCCTCTATTGGGCAAATAAAACCATCAATTACAGCGTATTAATTCTCATCACTCTGCTCGGTGTTGTGGTTCCTGCTTGGCATTATGAGCAAAACACACTCATTACCCCCTTAATTTTAGGTGTTATTGCTGCCGCACTTGCGGAGAGTGACGACAGCTTCACGGGTCGCCTCAAAGCGCTCACCCTGACTTTTATCTGCTTTGCGGTCGCGGCTTTTTCTATCGAGTTACTGTTCAACACACCTTGGCTGTTTGCATTAGGGCTTTTTGTATCGACCTTCTCGTTCATAATGCTCGGCGCGATTGGTCCAAAATACGCGAGTATTGCCTTTGGCTCGCTACTGGTGGCGATTTATACCATGCTCGGTGCCCACGAAAGCACCAATTTGTGGTTTCAACCACTGCTACTGCTAACGGGGGCAGCTTGGTACTACTTCATGTCGATGATTTGGCAGATCGTATGGCCTATGCAACCTGTACAGCAGAACCTTGCTACGGTATTTGAACAAATTGGCACCTATATTGGCTCAAAGGCCGAGCTATTCTACCCGGTATCGGATCTTATCCCGCAGCCGCATCGCATTCTTGAAGCCCAGTTGAATGCCAGCACAGTGAACGCGCTCAACACGTGTAAAGCGACATTGCTTCATCGTTCTAAGCGTGGGCACATCGACGGGCCCAGTGATCGCTTTCTCAATACTTACTTCATTGCACAGGACATTCATGAGCGCGTCAGTTCTACCCATTACCGCTATCAAGAGCTTGCGAAACATTTTGAACGCTCTGATGTTCTATTCCGTTTCAAATACCTGCTAGAAACGCAAGCCAACGCCTGTAAAGAAGTGGCGAGTTCGCTAAAGCTTGGAACCGAATACCAACACGGTGCTAAATCGGTACTGGCGCTTGATGAGCTGATGTCTTCACTCAATCACTTGCACCAACAAAACAAGCCTGAATGGAAACCGCTGCTTAACCAACTGGACTACCTGTTCAATAACCTAGCGACCGTTGAAAAGCAGTTATCAAACATTAGCAACCCTGATGCCGAGAAGCTTGAAGAAGATGTTTTGAATGACACCAGCCCGCACACATTAAAAGCAATGTGGCAAAAGATCCGAGCCAATCTGCACACGGATTCGATGCTATTTCGCCACGCCATTCGTATGTCGCTCACTCTGACTATCGGCTATGGGATAATCCAAGGCTTTGATATCGAAAGAGGCTACTGGATCCTGCTGACCACGCTGTTTGTGTGTCAGCCAAACTACAGCGCGACGCGACAAAAACTCACCGCTCGTGTTATTGGCACCGTCGCAGGCTTACTTATCGGCGTACCACTGCTGGCCTTCTTTCCTTCTCAGGAAAGCCAACTGGTGTTCATTGTGATCAGTGGTGTGATGTTTTTTGCTTTCCGGATCAATAATTACGGCTTCGCAACGGGTTTTATTACCCTATTGGTTCTGTTCTGCTTTAACCAGTTGGGGCAAGGCTATGCGGTTGTGCTACCAAGGCTGGCAGACACTTTTGTTGGCTGCGCGCTCGCGGTATTAGCGGTGATTTACGTTCTGCCCGACTGGCAATCAAAACGACTTCACAAGGTCATGGCGCACGCACTCGATGCAAATAAACACTATCTCGATCAAATCATCGGTCAATACCGACTAGGTAAGAAAGATAACCTGCACTACCGTATTGCTCGCCGCAGTGCACACAATAACGACGCCAACCTAACCCATGCTATAAGTAGTATGTTGGTGGAGCCAGGAAAATATCGAACCTCTGAAGATGAGAGTTTTCGATTTTTGACCCTAAATCACGCGCTACTGAGTTATATTTCGGCGTTGGGTGCACACCGAACGCGCATTGAAGATGAATCGACCCATAAGCTGATACTGGACGCCCACAGCGTGATACATAATCACCTCGACGCGCTGAATAGACAGCTCTATTCCCATCACGAGCAATGTGAAGTGAAAAACGCCTATGACCCGGAGCTTGATAAACGCTTAAGTGAATGGCGAGAGGAAGATGAAAACTCCATCAGAATGGTGCTACAACAGCTGCATTTAATTTATCGGATGCTTCCAGAGTTGCATACCCTTGCAACTACGTTTGCGGTCAAGGTTAAGTAAGTTTCCGGTTTAGGTTAAATTTTAGATTGATAAGCCACTCACTCCTAAAACTTGTTAAGCAAGCGCTAAAAAACATAACCCGCTAACATTTCAATCACTCTATATGTCAGTGCCTTGCTCTACTGACACCCTTAATTCGGTAGAGCAATCGCCTATTCCCCTAGCAATATAATGGATATTTACATTGCTGACGCTCTATGATTTACGTTAACCAAGCCATAACTTTCCCTAACATTTCTCGGACAAAAATTGACCTAACAAATTTATAATGATCTTCGTTTTAGGTGCAGTCAGACTTCTTAGTAGTTTTATTGAATGAGGTTTGATATTCCGTATCAATAGACTATGCTCACTAGGGTGTATGTAGTTGAACTAAGGCCATATTATGAATACACAACAATTCGAAGCTTTCAAGGAGCAAATACAGCTTCTTAGCCCACAGCAATTGAAAGCACTTCAGGGGGAAATTAACGGCAATCTTGAAACGGAAAAGCCTTGCGTACTGACTCAAGAAGAATTGAAAGCACTCAGTGAACTGTTCAGTTAACCGATCAACGTCACTATTTTAGCTTAAGCTCTCTATATCTTGGTCAGTTTATACCTGCTCATCATTGCACTCAACATTACAGCCACCTAGACTCTGCTTATACGTATATCAAAGGGGTTGCTATGTCGATATCTGGGATCCAATCGGGTTATGCCATTATTCAGCAGTCAACCAACATGGCTGAAGAAGCGGCAACGGAACTCAACCAAGCCTCTCCCCCCCCTCTAAAATCCGATGATGCTTTGCAAGCAAGCGATCTCAGCTTTAATCAAGTAGCACCTGATCAATCAATTCCTTTTAAAGACAAGCAGCCCGACCCCGTTTCATCCTCCAGTGATGCCTTGCTAAAACTGACACAAAGTGCCAGCTATAATCGCGTTGGCGCCAGTGTAATCGAGCGTCAGAACCAAGCCATTGGCAGCCTGCTCGATATTCATATATAGCCACAGTTCAAATTGAACATTTTTTCACACTGTTGACCTGCTATATCACTCAATAACTTATGACTCAACAGGCACACAAACTGTAACTCATTATATCTGACGCTTGTTTCTGGCTTATTACTCGGTAGAATCAGCGCAAACCAAATTTTGCTGCGCAAACATGACTCCGTACTATATATGCCAAAACTAAATCTGCATCGCCGTGACTATGTTTCTATTTTAGGAGGCGACATCTCCGCAGAAGAATTAGAACAACAACTTGAACCTCATTTTGAAAAGCCAGTAAACAAGCTGACTCCGAGCCCCTATCTGACCGAGAAAAACGTGACGCGTCGTTGGGCGGCGCTCGATAATGAAAGTTCACAGCAGGAACTACTCGATCCTCATACGTTGCAACAAATGCAAGCGTATGAGAAGAATATTGAGCACTTCATTGGCACGGTAAAGGTCCCTGTCGGTGTGTCAGGCCCACTAAGAGTGAACGGCCTCTTTGCCAAGGGCGATTACCTAGTGCCACTCGCCACCACGGAAGCTGCTCTTGTCGCGTCTTACAATCGAGGCTCTAAGCTGATCACCGCTTGTGGTGGTGCAAGTGCCATGTTGCTCAATGAGGGCGTAACACGTACTCCTGGCTTTGCTTTCCAAGGCTTAGTGGAGGCCGGACAGTTCGTTGCTTGGGCCGTGACTCAATACGATAAGTTTAAGAGCTTGGCAGAAGCGACCACCTCACATGGTAAGTTGACTGATATCAATATCAACATCGAAGGTAATCACGTTTACTTAGTGTTTGAATTTCTAACGGGTGATGCATCTGGTCAAAACATGGTGACCATTGCAACCAATGCCGTTTTTGAGTTCATCGTTGAAAATACGCCTGTTCAGCCAACTCAAGCGTTCCTCGATGGCAACTTATCGGGCGACAAAAAAGCCAATACCCAAACCTTACGCAGTGTGCGCGGTAAAAAAGTCACGGCGGAAGTGAATATCCCAGCCGAGCTTGTCGCTAAGTACCTTCACACTACGCCTGAAAAGATGGTGCAGTTTGGTCAAATGACCACCGTTGGCGGCGCACTGAGTGGCACGATCGGTATTAATGCTCATTACGCGAATGCACTGGCAGCGCTCTATATTGCTTGCGGCCAAGATGCAGCCTGTGTTGCAGAGTCTGCGATTGGTATGACTCGTATGGAACTCAACAAAGAGGGTGGCTTATACGCTAGCGTAACGCTGCCGAACTTGATGTTAGGTACGGTGGGCGGCGGTACAGGCTTACCAAGCCAAAAAGCGTGTTTAAATCTACTTGGCTTACTTGGCAATGGCAAATCACAAGCTCTATCCGAGGTGTGTGCTGCCCTATGTTTAGCGGGCGAGCTCTCGATTGTGGGTGCGTTTTGCGCTGGTCACTTCTCGCGTGCTCACCATAAACTTGCTCGTAAATAACCCTTTGCCTATTTGGCTTGTGAGTCTTGGAAATACTCTGAACTCACAAGCCATTCGGAATGCGTGAATCATAAATGGATTACCTACTCTTATCTCGGGTGCGCCTTAAGCACATCACCGCGCTGCACATTATGCTCAGCGCCCACCGTGCATGCGATTCTTTCAAGCATGAACGGGCTACTTCGTCAAAAGAGTTTTTCCCCTCAAGAATACCAAGACCGTTTTTCACTTTCGATGCGTGAAAAATACAGTCAGGGCAACAAAGCAAAAAACCCACATTGCAGGCCTAGAGAGCGTGAATATGGGTTTCGGTATTTACATGTGCAGTGTAGCAGTGAGCGAGAGGCAATAATCTCGATTACAGTTGAGGTAGCGCTATTTTACGCCCAACACCCATTAGTACTTTTAACTCACCTTGCGGAGTGTCGATTGAGAATGGTGTCGATACCTCAACCACAGAGAAACCCGCTGCACTCAATACGTTCTCTGAATGCAGTTGGCTTACGCCATAATCTTCACTGTCGTTTTTTAGGTGCCAATCCCAGTGTACAAACATGCCATCATTTTCAAGCAATGTGTAAATAAGACTCACGGTGTCCTGTAAGTTAGGAATAAAACCACATACCGAAGAGGCGACCACAACATCAAACTGGTTTCTGAATGCTGGATGCTGCGCAGCTAGCCCGCGCGATAGAATATCCACAACCGGTTCAACGTTAGGTAACTCTTTCTTATCTAACTCTTCAATCATCCCTTCTGAGATGTCGAGTGCGATGATCTCTTTTGCAAAAGGAGATATTTTCTGGCTGAGCAATCCTGTACCACAACCAAAATCAAGGACACGGGTTCCTTTTAAATCAACGAGTTGTGTCAACTGGTCAAATACGGACTGTGCGAATACTGTGGTCGCGGGATCTTTATCCCAATCAACGGCGTACTCGTCCCATTGTTTCGCCATCATGGCCTCCATCTATACTTCTTGTAGGTTCGGAACCCACCCAGAGTAAACCAAATTCGTCAATTCGTCATAGAGTTATCATGCAAAGATGGACTATTTCTAAGATAGCCAGCACAATATTCAGATAATATGCACCGACACCTGCTCAATATGGAAGTGAAATGAACCTGTCTCAAGTCCAAGCCTTTTGTTCCGTTGCTGATTTAGGATCAGTCTCTGAAGCAGCACGCCAACTGGAATGCAACCGAACCAAACTCAGCATGTCGATCAAGGCCTTAGAAAAAGAGTTAGATGTCGAGCTATTCGTTCGCAGCGGCAACCATGTTGAACTTTCTGAAGCTGGTAAAGCGGTCTACAAAGACTGCGAAGGCCTGTTAGTAACCGCAGCACGCATTAAGCAAACCTGTTTGCACGTTTCGGGCGAGTTCAACGCAGAGATATGGATCGCCCGTGATGATTCATTACCCGATAATATGTGGCAGGATCTCTCACACGCCCTCAATAACAAATACCCTTCCACTTCATTCAGTTTCGTTCTTGCCTCCAGTGGAGATTTAGCTAACCTCGTTGAAACTCAACAAGTTGACTTCGCATTTGGCGTGGATTACGAGCGCGTAGATGATCCAAGAATCATCTACAACCCGCTGGGTAAAATTCGAATGATGTCGGTGTGTAAAAAAGGCCATGATATGAGTAAAATGCGCCGCGTCTCGGACGAGGTGCTAAGAAATTCAATGCAAGCTACCATGGTCTATCTCAATGAAAAAGATAATCCAGAGCTTGAGCCCTTCTCTCGTCGTTACATTGGTTTCTCTAGCTTTGACTTTATGTTGGATACGATTTTGCGTGAAGATGCTTGGGGCGTGATGCCAGAGCCACTGATTCGTCATTTACTGCGTGATCAACAACTGTCGGTGATCAAGCACACTTACGGCCTGACTCAGGAAGATTACTGCATGTTCACCGCAGCTGGCATGGCAGAGCACCCCGGTATCAATTGGCTAGCGGATCAGCTGAGCGATTACCTGTTTGATTTCTAATTGACGCTGGTTAGAAGGTTAGAAGACCATCACATGATCCACTAAATAACGTCCGTCTGCTTCAACTAACACCATTTCAGCAACGAATTCGCCTTTGGCAATGGTGTAAGCTTGCTTCCATATAAAAGCAACGGAATCAGAACGCCTAAACACCGCAACAGGTTCACGCTCTGCAAAAAATCCGTTGCTGTGTTGATAATGATGACACACCTTTTCCAAATACTCAGGCGTCACTATGTCCTTCATTCGTTGAGTAAAATCGCGACAATGTTGGGCATGGTCAACATTGGTTGAGCCCTCCATCAAATTATCCATAATAGGGTTAGCGATTGTCCACAAATCACTGTCGCTAATATCATCAAACTTCATAGTCATCCTTTCTTTCCCACTTTCCCAAGCGCCAATGCCCTTTACCACGCTGTAAAACACCGCTCAATGATGTGTTTTATTAATGATAAGCGATATTAATTCAGTTGCACACTAGTCCGTCAAAACAGTCATCGTCAATTTTACTGGCACCAAAAAATCAACATAAGATACTGAATTTATTTATATAATATAAAAAATCATGCTCTGTAACATAAACACTATCAGATAAAGTTTGAAAATCTCGCTCAATATTAGAACAATGAAATTATCAAAAACATCTGGAAAATATTATGTGTGACAGGAAAAGCCAAAATGAAAACCGAGTTCTATTGTTCTCAGCCCTTTTAGCATCAGGCTTCGCCATTGGCGGCTTGGTGCTTGGCCTTTTCGTTGGCTCTTTGGTGATCGTATTTGATGGTGTCTATTCACTTATCAGCTTACTGTTAACTTTATTGTCACTAGCGGCTTCAAAGTACATTAACCGCCCTTTAGACAATGCCTTTCCATCCAGTCGAGCCATGATTGAGCCGATTGTGATTGCGATCAAAGCCGTTGTGATCCTGCTGGTGGTGGGGTATTCGCTTTATTCAGCAATTGGTGCGCTGACGACAGGCGGCCGCGAGGTTGATGCCTCTATCGCGACCCTGTTTGGTATTTTTAATGTATTAGGTTGTGGGTACGCATGGTGGCACATCGCCAATAAGAGCAAGAGCATCTCTTCTGGCCTAATTAAAGCTGAGTCGAAACAGTGGCAAATGGATACCCTGTTGAGTGTCGCGGTCACCGCAGGTTTCATCACCGCTTGGCTAATGGCGCTTTCTCCCCTTGCGGCGTATGCCGTGTATGCCGATCCAATGATGATGCTACTGATGTCTTTCTATTTCATCAAAGTGCCATTTGATATGCTAAGAGAAGCCATGCGTGAACTGCTGCTGATGCCTGCAGCCCAAGATATTTGTGAAGCGGTAGATAAGAACGTTAGCGCAGTAGACAAAGAGGCAGAGCAAAATTTAGAGTTAATGTGCGTGACTAAGGTCGGTCCTGAGCTAAGAATCCAGGTTGATGTTCATGCCAATAATCAACAAACCCTTACGCTTGATGATATTGAAAGAACGCGCTATCAACTTAAGAGACGTCTATCTGATATGCCTTATGAACTTCAGTTGAAGCTTAGTATAGCGAGCTAATATTTGCGGCGAAAGCTAGAGCGCAAACCAACGCTGCGCTCTATCCTAGATTAAGAGTGAGATTGAACCTTTTCTGAAGCCGACGTATTAACCGTCGGTTTTTTTTCTCTTGTAACCCACCAGCAAGCGAGTGAACCAATCGTCACCATACACACCCCCTGCCAAAATGTGATAGTCAACGTTAAACCTAAAATCATAGAAGAGAGTAAGGTTGCAAAAATTGGCGTGAAGTAAGACATAGTAGCAAGAAAGACCATGTTGCCTCCCAATATCGCGGTATTCCAAAGCGCGTAGCCTGCACCCATACACACGCCAGCCAATGCTAAATCAATCGCAGCACTGCTCGTCATTACCATACCGGTTTCGTTACTCAGTGCGTATTTAATCCACAAAGTGATCGCTGTAGCGATAAAGAACAACACAATCGCATTCTGCCCTTTCGCAACTTTCTGAGTGTAATTACAATAAACCGCCCAGATAATCGCGCCGAAAAACGCCATAGAATAGGTTTTAGGGTTAGTCGCGATATTTGCCGTAATCTGATTGACAGATAGACCTTGGTCGCCACTGATACTCCAAGCGACACCAAAGAAAGCCAAAAAGATACTTGGGTACACCAGCCAATTTATCTTTTTATCGCTGAGTAATACCGCAAACAATACCGTCAGAGCAGGCCAAAGGTAGTTGATAACCGCCATCTCTAAGGCTTGATGTCGGTTATTTGCCATGCCCAATGCCAAGGCCAGAAAGATCTCGTAGCAGACAAACAGCGCGCCACCAATCAACAAATAAGACTTGGAGAAGCGCTTCAGCTTAGGTAACCCCATCACGCAAACCAAAAACAATGAGCTCACCGTATAAAGGCTGGCTGCGCCGCCAATTGGACCCAATTGCTCTGACACACTACGAGACAACGCAATTAAGCAGCTCCAAAGTAAAATGGCAGCAATGCCGAAGCAGCTATGGCGATGAGATTTCAGCGCACTTATTCCTTCTATTTGTTATGAGTCTTTATCGTGGCAGCTTAAAGCATAGATACGCTTGAGTACCACAATCGAAAGGTGAAACCTGTAGAAATTAAGTAGTCGAGCACAGAATTGTACTCGGCTATTAGTGACCAACGAATAAAGTGATGATCAACGAATAAAGCTAAAGTCAGTGAGCCGTTACTCTAGCAGAAGAGCTTGCAACTCAGCCAGAGACTTCACTTGATAATGAGGGTGAATACCATCTGGCGTCGCCTCCCCTTGGCTGTTTAACCAACAGGTCTCAATACCAAAGTCTAAGCCACCTAAAATATCAGAGTGTGGGTTATCCCCCACCATCAAAATGCGCTGCTTTGCTGGTAAGCCTACAAGCTTGTGTGCATGTTCGAAGATCTCAGCATCAGGTTTAGCAACACCTACTTCTTCAGAAATGATCACATGCTCGAAGTAATCTGTCATGCCAGTACGCTCTAAACGGATCGATTGCAGTTCAGTGAAACCATTAGTAATAATGCCCATGTTCACTTTGCCTTGTAATGATTCCATTAGCTCTTTAGCACCCGGGAGCAGAGAACAGATGTCCGCCATTGCTGTTAGAAATGCATTGTTCAATTCTGCAGTTGTTGTTTCTAACTTTTCCGCCCAGCTTTCAAAGCGTGTGTGCTTAAGTTGATCCGCCGTAATTCGACCATCTTGGTAATCAACCCATAGTGGTAGGTTAACTTCTTGATAAGCCGAATAATCCTGTTCGTTAAAATCGACACCAAAACGGGAAAGCATTAGCTTCATTCCTCGAAAAGCGTCAAAGTGGAACAAGGTTTCATCCGCATCAAAGAATATCCAATCGTACTTCATTATCTGTCCTATTATTCGCGCTATCGAGCCGTATTTATATTTGTTCTTTCCTAACCCCAACGGTCAAGGGTGCATTCTACTACCATTTTTGTGAGTCTGAATATAGTTCTAAGAATTTATAGAAAACAAGCAGCAAGTCATGATGTATCGCAAATCTTGCCACATATTAAACCAATACCATAAAGAAAATACACGAACTGTACCAGAAGGTATTATGAAGCACTTCTTACCGTCATCCGTCATGCTCACCCCATTCCTGGTCAAATACTACGATGAAGAGCCACAAGAGGCGTCAGATTCACCAGAGAAAAAGGAACATCAGGTTGACTGCATAGCTTTATTTTCTATGTTTATAAAACATCATACCGGTCTTAATTTCATCAATCATTCGCATCCATAACTGACAATATACACATCAGAAAACCATAAAAACGATTGCTATATGAGGCCTATCACAACCAATAATCAGAAAGTGGTAGTTCGGATTAAAAGTTATTCCAGATCAATGGTCGACCAGTTGTTTGCCGACAACATAGAGGCAACTAAAAATCATAATTAACCGGAGTTTTCCAATGTCTAGTGCATTTTACATCCCTACAATCAACTTCATGGGTACTGGCTGTTTAAAGGATGCTGCTGATAGTATTCAGTCTCAAGGCTTTAAAAAAGGTCTTATCGTAACCGATAAAATCCTAAACCAAATTGGCGTGGTTAAGCAGGTTCAGGACCTTCTTGGCGAACGCGATGTAGACACTGCTGTATTCGATGGTACTCAACCAAACCCAACCATCACAAACGTAAACGATGGCCTTGAGTTACTTACAAACAACGACTGTGACTTTGTTATCTCTCTTGGAGGCGGCTCTCCACACGACTGTGCAAAAGGTATTGCACTTGTGGCTTCTAACGGCGGCAAGATTGCAGATTACGAAGGTGTCGACCAATCTGAAAAGCCGATGATGCCTCTTATCGCTATCAACACAACTGCGGGCACCGCTTCAGAAATTACCCGTTTCTGCATCATCACTGACGAAGAGCGTCACATTAAGATGGCTATCGTTGATAAGCACACAACACCACTTATTTCAGTCAACGATCCTGAGCTAATGCTTGCTAAGCCTGCATCATTGACTGCTGCAACGGGTATGGATGCACTAACACACGCAATCGAAGCTTACGTTTCTATCGCAGCTACACCAATTACAGACGCAGTAGCGATTAAAGCAATTGAACTGGTACAAGCACACCTAAGAACAGCTGTAGCGCACGGCGAAGACATTGAAGCTCGTGAGCAAATGGCTTACGCGCAGTTCATGGCAGGTATGGCGTTTAACAACGCGTCACTAGGCTATGTTCACGCGATGGCCCACCAGCTAGGCGGCTTCTATGACCTTCCACACGGCGTATGTAACGCTATCTTGCTACCACACGTTCAACGCTACAACGCGCAAGTTTGTCCTGAGCGTCTACGTGATGTTGCGAAAGCAATGGGCGTGAATGTTGAAGGTATGACACCAGAGCAAGGTGCAGAAGCAGCGATCGAAGCGATTGTTCAACTAGCAAATGACGTAAATATCCCAACAGGTATCGCGCAACTTGGTGCGAAACTTGAAGACATTCCTACATTGTCTGACAACGCACTGAAAGACGCATGTGGTTTTACTAACCCTAAACAAGCGACTCACGAAGAAATTTCTGCGATTTTCGAAGCGGCAATGTAATCAATCGTTAAGTCACTTATAAGCTAACCAACAAACGGGCTCACTTTCAGGGTCCGTTTTCTTTGCCTGCCATACACGAGTCAAACTATTAATACATAGAATGATAAACAGGTTCCATTGAGTCGTTGTATAGTTAGCACTTCATTATTGGCATCACTCGCTACCCACTCTGCTGTTGTGGAGGAAAAGGATGATTGTCACAGTCAGCCAACAAACTAAGAACCAATAAAAAGCACATCATCTGATGTGCATTTTAGTTTTAGATAAAGGATAAACTGAAATCTTAACCTTTGTAGTTTCTGACTCTCGCTGCTTCAGCTTCACGCTTATCAACGACCGTTTTACCTATGGGAGCCAGTGAAATGAGCGCCAATTTAAGGTGCTGAATGGCAAATGGAATACCAATAATGGTAATGAAGCAGGCCACGGCTGACATGATGTGCCCAATCGCAAGCCAGATCCCGGCAAACAAGAACCAAATAATATTACCAATCAAGCCCAACGGACTGGTGCCAATATCCATTTCATTGGTCAGTTCATCACGAGAAATGGCTTCTTGACCAAATGGAAAGAATGAGAAGTTACCCATAACAAAACATGCGCGCCCCCATGGAATGCCAACGATGGTCAAAAAGGCGAGCAGTCCAAAGAACCACCACGCTAGTCCCATAAATACGCCGCCAAATAGAAACCAAATAATGTTTCCTATTGTTTTCATAATGCTTTCTCCAATCTTTGAATGCGGTTTAATTCTATGCCGAATAAGGCAATACATCTTTTAATAGGTTCATTATTGTGAGGTCATTATGAACCGTTTATGAATTGCCGAGATTTTCTGCATTTGATAGACACCACGTATCTCTAAATCCGCGTAGGGCTTAAGCGTTTTATTTGATACCATTCTGCAACAGTCAAAAATGAAAACTCGACAACTAATTTAAGGACAAGTTTATGAAGAACGCTGAGCAACCGAAAAAGAAAATGAAAAACTGGGTGCCAATCGTCTTTTTCGGGCTTCTCAGTACGGTTCCTGTATTCATGTTTTTAGTCGACGTCTACATTAACCAATATATGTAGTGTTTTATAAATTAAACCTCGTGATACGGCATATTTGTTCAGTTAACTGATCTCTTCTTCAATCAAATCGAGGATATGAATCAATTCGTGATCAGGAAGCGTGAGTAAATTATCGCCCACATACCACTCTATTTTGCATTGATTAGGCAACTCACAGATTGCTGGATTGCCAATCCACACCTTATGTTTTTTAGCGATGTTGTCCCTTATCATCAGGCCTTCTTCGTAGCTCACAGGTAAGTATAGGTGAAGCATATTCACTTGAGGCGGCTGCGGGTGAGCAATGAATTGAGGATAATCTTGTAATATTTGGTAGATCTGAATGGTGCGTTCATACAACGCCGGCATTTGCGCTAATCGCTGCTCAAACTGCATTGCCGCCGAAACCACATATGGCGTTCGGTGATACACATTACCACCTTGGCGCTTCATCCATGCCGACGCTTTTGCAATAAAGGCTTTATCACCTAATAACAGTGAGCCACCAAGACCATTTAGCCCTTTATAGAGCGACACATAAGCCGTATCAAAACCACTGGCGATCTCGCTATATGGCTTTTGATAATAAGCACCGCACTCCCACAATCGTGCGCCATCCATATGCAGGTGGATCGATTGCTCTTTGCAATACTGCTTGATCGCAGCAAGCTCTTCCCATTCAGGGAGTTGCCCACCAATTTCACGCATCGGTAACTCATAAAGAGCAGCTGCAATCTCATCAGGCCATGCTTTTAAATCATCCACCTTCCAGGTACGAAATACATTCCCAACAGGAAGTACATTGAAGCGGTTTTGCAACTGATAGCCTTGACGCTCATGGCGCAGAATATGACTCGACTCATGCATCGCTACCGTTGGGTTTCTTTTTTCTTGGCATGCAATTTCTAACGCTGTCGGTTGATTCATGGTGCCCGTAATCACAAACACCGCCGCTTCATAACCGAGTAACTCTGCGACTTTATTTTCAAAACGCTCGATAAATTCGCCATCACCGTAACTATCATGACTTACATTGTGTTTTTCACACCATTCAGCCATCTGAGTGAATGTTTGTGCTGGCGTTGGTTCTCGATGACCAGAAAGCAGCAAATCACATTGTTGACGTAAGCCCATGTTCATACTTTTTCCTTTATTGATTATGATCCGCACCAGAAGTTTTGGACACTGAGTTAAGTGAGTACAATCACTAACGAGGTGAACAATGACAACTAAGAAA
>NZ_CANLBV010000099.1 GCF_947488985.1 uncultured Vibrio sp. | reverse complement strand
TGAGGGAAATTAATGTCCATATAGTACCTCCGAGCAGAGTTACTATTAGATCAGAAATTTAATCAAATTGGTATAAGACTTAACGAAGTCAATCTAAATGGGTACTGAGCGTTACCTTTTGAGCATCACTATCGGCACAGCCCAATAAATTATGACACAAAAAAGCCGAGGGAATTCCATTCCTCGGCTTTTTTATAACTGTCACTTTATTCATATAAGGATAACTACTTTAGTGGCAACTCTTGAGCATCTAATGGCAATTTTTTAGCAATTGCTGCTTGCGTGGCTCCTGTAAAAGTTTCCAGTGAATACCATCTATTGCTCCTGCAAACTTCCAGAGTAGCCTCAAGTCAACGTCGTTACCATACGCTTTACGAACCTTATTAAATACTTCCGGCGCGCCAAGCTGCATAAAGGTTGAAACATCATCAACACCCGCTTTTTTCACCATACGCTCAAGTGTAAGCTGCATGTTTGGCAGATCTCTTAACCTACGGCTAGCAGAAGAATTCTTATAACTGCGCTGTTTTACTGAATTATCAATTGATGTGCGGATAATGCTATCCAATTCTGGATGTTCACACTTAAACAGGTCAGTAATGTCGTAATAATTTACAGTTGCTATTGTTTGTTTTTTGACATGGCGATATTTTTCACAATCAAGATCGGTTAATGTCTTATCTAGAGAATTACCACCTCTAATGAATAGGCTATCGTCACTCAATAGTGCGAACATCGCGTTGTCCTGGAAGAGGCCTATACCTCCAAACATAGAACGTTTCTGATGCTCACCAAACTGGCTGATGTAATTAATATATGCTGTATCGGTCATATCCATTGATCCTTAATCATATTACCCCGATTAGTTCAATCACCAGATAAGCAGCTTTTCATGCGATAAAATGTAGCTCAATTTATTATGATTTAGGTGAATATTATGATTTCGTCTTTCACCTTTAGAATAAGGATACTTCGAAAGATAAAATAAGTCCGGACTTAGCTCACATCAATCAGTTGTATATTAAAATTTTTCATGATTGACATCACATTAAACCACTCAAAATTCCCAAACCTTAAAAATTGGTGGCAAATCCATTCAACTTTATGATGCGACCAAAAGCAATCGGTATTGCCTCTCTTCACCACGACTTGTAAAATAGCTCAACATCACTATTTTTACTTATCTTATGAATCATTTATCATTTTTTTGGCTACCTCAAAATAAAGCGCTGCTCCTTAAAGGATTAGAATCAGAGTTTACACAACTCGTGGAACACTCGATCTCAACGGGGAGAATTAAACTTCCTCCAATTCCCACTGTTGTATTAAAAATACAAAACCTTTGCACGCGAGAATCCACTGGGATCACCGATATTGCTGAGTGTTTACTGGAAGATCCTAGCCTTGCTGCGATCGTCATCCGAATAGCTAACTCTGTGGTATTTAATCGACGCAACATCACATGTGTCGACATTGTAACGGCTGTATCGCGTCTGGGGATATTTAGGGTAAGAGACATTGTCACAGCTCAGTCAATGGAGCAGATCAAACAGTCAGTCGACCTCAGCCCAGAATGCAATAAAATCTTAGTCAAGAGTGCATCCGTATCTAAAAAGCTTGGTGCAACAATGGTGCAAGTCACTAACAGCTTTAAAGAATTGTCCCCTAAAGAGTATCGCTACCTAGAGCATGAAAAGTCATTACTCGTCGGATTATTAGCCGATATTGGCCTGTTTTGCTTAGTCAGCGAATATCAACTCTATTTAGATAGTGGCAACTACTTAGATCGCGACATCGCGATGCAAATATTCGAAAGCAAATGCTCCGCAACCAGTCAGCTAGTATTGAAGACTTGGGGATTTGACAGTGACTTCATCGATGTATGCAGCAACACCCTGAATAGCCAAGAACAACGTGAAGTTTCTTACCTTGATATTGCCCGAATCGCAAACCACCTGCTGATGTTTAGGAACAAAGATGAAAACATTGATGAGCACGAGGTGGAGCTAAATGTGACTGGTGCAGAAGTGCTTTATAACTTAAGTAATTTGAGTAAACATGAGTTCGATGCAAAGCTAAACGATGTCATCAATGAGAGCTGTTTCTAAATCTCCGTTAAACGCTAAATCAATGAATATAAAGTAAATGCAATTGGGGGCATTATGTTTATCGGGATGATTTTTATCTTTGCTCCACTTGTCGTGGGCTATCTATTTTCTCTCTCCAGCGAGCGTACTTTAGAGTTTATCAACCGCTCCACATCTCGTTTAATTTACGTGATACTTGCGCTGATGGGGCTAAGCCTCGCAACGCTCGACAATTTAGGTGCTAACCTACAAACTATTCTTCTTTATACGAGCACTTTTTTTGTCTGCTTAAGCGTTTGCAATCTCATTGCGTTGCCTGCCATTGATAAAGTGCTACCACTAAAAACGGATAGCAACCATAACAAGCTGCCCTTATCCGCAATGATGATGGAGTCAGCCAAGCTAATTCTTGTCGTTGGCTCTGGGCTTGTTGCTGGTTTAGTTCTGCCGTTCAGTCTTGCTTGGGTAGATAGCACAAGCGAATGGATTCTGTTTTTTCTTCTATTTTTTATTGGCATCCAACTGCGTAACAGCGGGCTAACCCTTCGCCAGATATTACTCAATAAACACGGTATGATTATCGCAATCACGATTATTTTGACGTCGATGCTTGGCGGCGTTATCGCGGCTTACTTATTGGATATTCCTCTATTTCAAGCGTTGGCGATGTCGTCTGGTTTCGGTTGGTATTCTCTATCTGGCATTCTCATGGGCGACGCTTTTGGTCCAGTCTATGGTGGGGCTTCATTCATGCTTGAGCTACTAAGAGAGTTGGTTGCCCTAGTACTCATTCCGGTACTAATCCGCCGCTACCCATGCACCTCTATTGGCTATGCTGGTGCAACAGCAATGGATTTCACCTTGCCAGTGATTCAAACAACAGGTGGGGTTCGCTGCGTACCAATTGCGATTGTTAGCGGCTTTATTTTAAGCTTACTGGTGCCTGTTTTGATGTTGTTCTTTATATCTCTTGCTAGCTAGCTCGCAAGAGATAACGACAGTTTTAGATTAGAGTAGCTACTCAAAGGCTCAATACCGATACAATTCCCTATATAAATAGACATCGGGTGAAAAGTATTAACCATCATTGCTCAACAAACAGTAATCGCGGTACTCTATAGCAACAAACTTATAACAAAAATAAACTTACTAAAGGAATGACTATGAAACGCCTTTGCTTCGCATTATTGCTAGCTTCAAGCTCTACTTTTTCTTTTGCAGCAGATACAATGTCTGCAACAAATCAATGCCAAGCCGAAAAATATGACGCGTACATCGACGCATCATTAAATTGGTATGCCGACCTTGCAACGTTAACTTCAGAGCAATACCCAGAGTTGACTGAAGTCAGTGAGTGGTTCGTAGAAGGTCGTAAGCACCACTTTGAGCTGAGCCGTGCCGCAGTAAAATACTACCTAGTCAATGATTCAAGCAAGGTCGCAACCGAGCAGCCCATTGAAGGTTGGTTACAACTGGAACAGCAAGACATTAAAGCCTTATCAAAACGTGATGATGAGCTTGGGCAGATAGCGAAAACAACATTTGATGACCGCCAATCTACACCTCACGCACAAAATTACGAGTTGCGCTCAGCCTTTGCTGAACTGCTTAGCCACCCTAAGCAAATCGACACCGCACTGCAGCGTTACAACCAATCGATTACAAAGCTTGAAGCGATTAAGTGTGAATAACCCCCTTATCTAACATACGTTTCTAAGAATTGGGGTGTGACAATTAAGACGGGACATTGTTCCCGTTTTCGTTTAGATTGTCCCGCTCGCGTCAACATCAGAAAAATAACTCGCTTGCTATGGTTACGGAACAAAAAACAGCAGATGTTAGCTTTGACAGTCTTCTACGTATCTTCACGGTACCAGAAGGCCCAGACTCTACACTCACTCAAATTGAAGACAAACTTTCACGAAATCTGAATCAATTCTTACGTGAACATATTGTGGCTGAAGAAAAGCCGCTACGTGAAATTGAGAAAGATTTTTCAAATGCTCATATCCCAGAGCAACCTAAGTTTGTTTCTGAACATACTGAGCATCTCCTCGATTCTCTGGTATCTCATTCGGTTCATACGTCTTCGCCAAGTTTTATTGGTCATATGACGTCTGCCCTGCCGTACTTCCTGATGCCGCTGTCTAAAATCATGATTGCACTGAATCAGAATCTGGTAAAAATCGAGACATCCAAAGCGTTCACTCCCCTAGAGCGTCAAGTTCTGGGCATGTTACATCGCCTGATTTATCAAGATAGTGACCCGTTTTATTCTCGTTGGATGCACAGCGCAAATCACTCTTTAGGTGCGTTTTGTTCTGGTGGTACCATCGCCAACATTACCGCACTTTGGGTTGCACGTAACAACGCTCTGAAAGCACAAGGTACCTTCAAAGGCGTAGAGAAAGAAGGCTTGTTTAAAGCGATGAAGCACTACGACTACGAAGGTCTCGCTATCTTAGTGTCTGAACGTGGCCACTATTCTTTGAAAAAAGCCGCTGATGTACTTGGCATTGGTCAAGAAGGCCTAGTGTCTGTTAAAACGGATAACGACAACCGTATTTGTACAGATGATCTAAGACTCAAGATCGAGCAACTCAAGCAGAGTAAGATCAAGCCTTTCGCCGTCATTGGTGTTGCAGGTACAACCGAAACCGGTAATATCGACCCACTAAGAGATATAGCTGGAGTATGTGCCGAGTCTGATTGTCACTTTCATGTAGATGCCGCTTGGGGTGGTGCAACGTTAATGTCGAACAATCATCGTCATCTGCTTGATGGTATTGAGTTAGCAGATTCAGTCACGATTGATGCGCATAAGCAGCTTTATATCCCGATGGGCGCAGGCATGGTTCTGTTCAAGAAGCCAGATGCAATGACCGCAATTGAGCATCACGCTCAATACATCCTTCGTAAAGGCTCTAAAGATCTCGGTAGCCACACTTTAGAAGGATCACGTTCCGGCATGGCAATGTTGGTTTACGCCGCGATGCACGTGATCAGTCGCCCAGGTTATGAGTTGCTCATCGATCAAAGCATCAACAAAGCCCGTTATTTTGCTGATCTGATAAAACAACACAACGATTTCGAACTGGTGTCTGAGCCTGAGCTTTGTCTGCTTACCTATCGATATATACCGGAACCAGTGAAAGCAGCCTTACTGAAAGCTAACAAACCACATCGTATAGAGCTCAACGAATTACTGAACGAACTTACTAAATTTATTCAGAAGAAACAGCGTGAAACCGGAAAGTCTTTTGTGTCAAGAACACGCTTAAATCCTGAAATGTGGGCCCATCAACCGATCATCGTTTTCCGAGTGGTACTGGCGAACCCACTAACGGGTAATGAGATCTTAGCTTCCGTTTTGGAAGAACAACGTGAAATCGCGAAGCTTGCTCCAAATTTGATGAGGCGAATCAATACACTTGTTTCCACCATCAACGCACAGTAATTTAGTGTTAGTTGCATCAAATTGAAAATTTATTTCTTTTTGATGTAACTAAACTATCAGTTCTTGTCAATTTGGCTTTTATTTTATTCAAAAGCTCTTTCAACCCTGTAGTTTTTCTAAATTTTTGTTGAGGCTTGTCATATTCTGAAGCATTCATGCCGTGTTTTTGTATTAGTAAATAGGATGTTGGGTTTATACTGACTATATGGTGCTAGTTAGCTTGATATCTATTTGATACAGCAGTTACACGGCCAAATAGGCACAGTGTAGATTGAATTTTGTTGAAGCCATCCCCCTTGGTAATATGATATTAACTGGCAAGTTGTTCTCTATACCCTTGTGAACACTATGAATACATTAGAAAAAATAAAAAAGAACCTAGAAAACTTTAGTAAGTCTGAGCGAAAAGTAGCCGAAGTGATCATGGCTTCTCCTCAAACAGCAATCCACTCTAGCATTGCTACGTTAGCAAAAATGGCTGACGTCAGTGAGCCGACAGTCAATCGCTTCTGTCGTCGTTTAGATACGAAAGGCTTCCCTGATTTTAAACTTCATCTCGCACAAAGTTTGGCAAATGGTACCCCTTACGTAAACCGTAACGTTGAAGAAGATGACGGACCAGATGCATACACGCATAAGATTTTTGAATCGACAATGGCGTGCCTAGACGTCGCGAAAAACAGTCTCGATCCGATGCAAGTCAATCGTGCTGTTGATTTACTGACTCAAGCAAAACGCATTTCGTTCTTCGGACTTGGAGCCTCTTCTGCGGTTGCCAAGGATGCTCAAAACAAGTTTATTCGCTTCAATATCCCTATCACTTGTTTTGAAGACATTGTGATGCAGCGTATGAGCTGCATCAACAGCAGCGATAATGATGTTATCGTTCTGATCTCGCACACTGGTCGTACTAAAAGCCAAGTAGAGATCGCGAACCTATCTCGTGAAAACGGTGCAACGGTGATTGCTATCACAGCGAAAGACTCGCCGCTCGACAAAGCAAGCTCTCTTTCTATATCTCTCGATATACCAGAAGATACTGACGTATACATGCCAATGGCAAGCCGCGTTGTTCAGATGACGGTTATCGATGTACTGGCCACTGGCTTTACTCTGCGTCGTGGTTCCGGTTTCAGAGAGAACCTAAAGCGCGTAAAAGAATCACTTCGCGATTCTCGCTACGAAAAGTACTCCCAGTTCTAATCAGCTGAAAGGCTGAACGACAAGTCATACGAAAAACGGAACTTAACGCTCCGTTTTGGTTTGGTATTTTGACGGTACTAGAGCCTGCGAGACTCATTCTATGCGCATTATTTACTCTGATAGGCAAAACCTATTGTATTAAAAGGTAAATCCATCTTTATTTTCCTAAAGCATTAAGGCATAGTTGGTTTTAAGAAATTTTGAGTGGCATTCACTAAAGAATAGTTAACATAATTGAGTTAACGAGCCTCATCCCGTATTTAGGAGAAATGAAATGTTTGTAGTTATTTTTGGTCGCCCTGCTTGCCCATTCTGTGTCCGTGCAAAAGAGCATGCTGAAACTCTTAAAGCGAAACGCGATGACTTCAACTACCGTTATGTTGACATTCACGCTGAAGGCATCAGCAAAGCTGACCTAGAAAAAACGGTCGGTAAACCAGTTGATACCGTGCCACAAATCTTCATCGACCAAGATCACATTGGCGGCTGCACAGAATTTGAAGCATACGCAAAAGAAAACCTAGGTCTTTTCGACTAAGTCGCCGTTTTCATTTAAACGGTAGGCCTTATAGCGTTATAGAGCTGTCTCATATTGGCCTAAAGCTGTACGATTGATATTAAGCCCGCTCGTTGTAGCGGGCTTTTTGATTTCTGCTTTTGATGCGCAACAACAATAAGGTCAAAATTGGGTAAAATAGCAAAGTATCGCTTATAATTAATTTATATTTAGATACAATTCAACTCTCAAACTTACCCTGTTTTTACGCCTATTATTGAGCGGTCACTGTGAATATCGACGTTGTTTTTCTGCTAGAACAAAACCCCATTCTTCTCATCTTTGTTGTGTTATCGCTCGGATTAGCCGTCGGCAAGATTCGCTTTGGTAGCCTACAACTAGGCAACTCCATTGGCGTGCTGATCACCGCGCTCGTAATGGGTCATCTTGGCTTCTCTTTTAACGCAGAGGCGCTAACCATTGGCTTCATGCTATTCATCTATTGCGTGGGTATTGAAGCGGGGCCAAACTTCTTTGGGATATTCTTCAGAGACGGCAAACATTACCTTATCCTAACCCTTGTCGTACTTATTACCGCGGTTGCACTCACCTATTTCAGCAGCCACTACCTTGGCCTAGGATTCGGCTTATCTGCCGGTATGATGGCAGGGGCGCTAACCGCAACGCCAATTTTGGTGGGCGCGCAAGACGCCCTGAATTCCGGGCTTGCGGAAGTACCGAGAAACATGGATTTAAGCCTAATTATCGAAGAACTGTCGGTTGGTTATGCAATGGCTTATCTAGTGGGCTTAATCAGTATGATCATGTTTGCCCGCTTGATTCCAAAGCTTCAGAAAGTCAACCTACACGACTCAGCAGTACAAATCGCTCAGGAGCGTGGTTTGGGCACATCTGGTCAACGTAAAGTTTATTTACCTATCATTCGTGCTTATCGCGTGGGGCCAGAGCTTGTCTCTTGGACTGACGGTAAGAACCTACGAGAACTCGGCATCTATCGCCAAACAGGTTGTTACATTGAGCGTATTCGCCGTAGTGGCATTCTGGCACACCCAGATGGCGACGCGATTCTCCAAGAAGGTGATGAAATTGCGTTAGTTGGCTTCCCTGATAGTCATGCCCGTCTGGATCCAAGTTTCCGTAACGGCAAAGAAGTTTTCGACCGTAACCTGCTCGATCTGCGGATTGTCGAAGAGGAAATCGTCGTTAAAAGTGATAGCATTGCGGGTAAACGCCTATCAGACTTAAACCTATCGGAATACGGTTGTTTCCTTAACCGAGTGGTCAGAGCGCAAATTGAAATGCCGATGGATCTCAACATAATGCTTTCTAAAGGTGATGTGCTTCAAGTTAGTGGCGAAAAAAGCCGTGTACACGGGCTCGCTGAAAAAATCGGTTTCATCTCGATCCATAGCCAAATGGCAGATCTAATGGCCTTCTGTAGCTTCTTCATTATCGGTATTTTATTTGGATTGATCACTATGACGTTTGGTCAGGTGTCATTTGGCTTAGGTAATGCGGTTGGCCTGCTGCTATCAGGTATCATGCTTGGCTTCTTAAGAGCGAATCACCCTACTTTTGGCTATGTTCCTCAAGGGGCGTTGAATATGGTCAAAGAGCTCGGTTTGATGTTTTTTATGGTCGGTATCGGCTTGAACGCCGGTGGTAAGATGTTTGAACATTTAACTCAAGTGGGACCACAGGTGATCGGCATTGCACTTGTGGTAAGTGTATTACCGGTATTCTTCGCCTACTTGGTCGGTGCTTACGTATTGAAAATGAACCGTGCCTTGCTGTTTGGTGCAATCATTGGCGCACGTACCTGTGCTCCAGCAATGGACATCGTAAACGACTACGCCCGATCCACAATTCCAGCTCTGGGATACGCGGGTACTTACGCGATAGCGAATATATTGATGACCTTAGCGGGTACCTTTATCATCATAATTGGCTAGCTGGTGAGCAAGTGCGGCTTTAAAAGCAGCCAAGCTTAGATATTTAAAATGCACTAATTCATCTTTGAACTAGTGCATTTTTTATAACTTATTCCCTTTAACTTTCTCTTAGGGCTCTTCGTATCCCGTATCTGTTCTTAAATCTTTTCGCATCTCGCGGCCCGAATCTCTCATCCGCTCGTAAATCTCTGATTATTTGCTTTTGAGCAAAAAATAGGCGCTCAATGAGCGCCTATTTGGTTTTAATTCGATTATTTTAATTAGATGTCAGCTACATCAAATTCAACAAAAGGGTTAACCTCAGCTTCGTAATCAACACCTTCAACACCGAAACCGAATAGCTTCAAGAACTCTTCTTTGTACTCTACGTAGTCAGTCAGTTCTTTTAGGTTCTCAGTCGTGATTTGAGGCCATAGGTTACGACAGTGGTCTTGAATGTCTTCACGAAGCTCTAGGTCATCTAGGCGTAGACGGTTCACTTCATCCACTTCTGGAGCGCTGCCGTCTTCTTTGTATAGACGTTGGCTGAACATACGGAAGATCTGTTCCATACAACCTTCGTGAATACCTTCTTCACGCATCTTCTTGAACACCATAGCGATGTAAAGAGGCATAACAGGGATTGCAGAACTTGCTTGAGTTACAACAGACTTAAGAACAGCAACGTTTGCAGTACCGCCAGTTTGGCCTAGTTTCTCGTTCAGCGCTGATGCTGCACGGTCTAGATCCATCTTAGCTTTACCTAACGCGCCATCCCAGTAGATTGGCCACGTTAGTTCAGTACCGATGTAGCTGTAAGCAACAGTTTTACAACCGTCAGCTAGAACACCCGCTTCAGAAAGAGCGTTGATCCAAAGTTCCCAATCTTCACCGCCCATTACTGTAACAGTGTCTTTGATTTCTTCTTCAGATGCAGGCTCAACACTAGCTTCAATGATAGTGTCTTTGTTGGTATCAACCGCTGTTGATGTGTACGTTTCGCCGATAGGTTTTAGAGCTGAACGAATCACTTCGCCAGTCTCTGGCATTTTACGCACTGGAGATGCCAGTGAGTACACAACCATATCGATTTGACCTAAATCTTCTTTGATCAGATCAATTGTTTTCTGTTTCGCTTCATTAGAGAAAGCATCGCCGTTAAGGCTTTTTGAATACAGGCCTTCTTCTTTAGCTAGCTTGTCGAACGCTGCTGAGTTGTAGAAACCAGCTGTGCCCGGCTTTTTCTCAGTACCGGCTTTCTCGAAGAAAACACCGATAGTTGAAGCGCCGCCACCAAATGCAGCCGCAATACGTGAAGACAAGCCGTAGCCACTTGAAGAGCCAACAACGAGTACACGTTTAGGTGCGTTTGCGATTGGGCCTTGAGCTTTTGTGTAAGCAATTTGTTCTTTTACATTAGCTTCACAACCGACTGGATGTGTTGTAGTACAGATGAATCCGCGAATTCGAGGTTTGATGATCATATTCAACTTCCTTAAAAAATCAGGTTAAGGATAAAAGTTTCGTACGCAAATGGCATCTAATTTCTGTAAAAATGTGGTGAAAATGCAAGTGGTTGGAGCACTAAGCGAATATTTGCTGACTAAGTCACCATTTGTTAACGCGTCTATTGCGACTTCTACGACAAAAACAAAAAAAGGCACCTTATTAGGTGCCTTTTGTCATTTCTTTATCTAAGCAACGCTATTTAGCTTAGGTTTTAACTCTTTTCGCGTCAAAGTTTCACTATAGTCATGACTGAAGTGGTCAACTTGAATCGCTGTGTAGCGTAGTTTGTCTGCTGCAATGATTTGGTCAACTTCGTCTTGAGTAAGAACGTCTGCCGCCAGTGCTTGAGCAAGTTTATCTTGTAGTAAGCCTTTACGAGCCACTTTGCCCTCTTTCACCGCTTTGAAGATCTTACGCTCAAGAGGCTTAATGCTGTACATCGCATTGAACGCATTTTCCATCAAGCCAACGCTATCGTCTTCTTCCTGGCCGATGTAGCAAAGATGAGTCAGGCGTTCACGGTGTGCACCCGGAGTCATCAAGCTTTCAGCCAGTTGCACTGTTAGGTTGTCACTTGGTTTTTCAAAGTGGTTACCTACCGGGAAAACGAGACCTTTAAGTACTTTACCAACCATCTTGTTCGGGAAGTTTCTGTACGCTTCTTGTAGCGATTTAGCCGCGTTATGGAAACAGTGTTGAACAGCGTAATGTACGTAGTCTAGGTCAGCTTGTTGACGACCTTCGTCTTCATACTTCTTAAGTGCTGCAGACGCCATGTATAGGTAACTTAGACCATCACCTAGACGTGCAGAGATAAGCTCTTTACGTTTCAGCTCACCGCCTAGTGTAAGCATTGCGAAATCTGCACTTACCGCAAGCGCACGGCTCAAGCGAGTCAAGTCTTGGTAGTAAGGCTTCGTTGGGCCGCTCATATCTGCCTCAATGAACTTAGAGCCTGTTAATGCCGCACCGAACGCGCCAAACGTGTTCTTAGTCGCGTGACCAATATGCTTGAACAACAAGTTATCGAAATCCTTCGCACCTTGCTTCTCATCTGGGTTTGCTGCCGCTTCCATTTCGCTTAGCACGTATGGGTGACAACGTGTCGCACCTTGACCGAAGATCATCAGGTTGCGAGTTAAGATATTCGCACCTTCTACTGTGATAGCAACGGGAATACCTAGGTACGGCGCTGCCAAGTAGTTCATCGGGCCATCTTGTATTGCGCGACCCGAGTGGATATCCATTGAATCGTTCAGAATCGTACGCGCCATCTCTGTCATGTGGTACTTCGCGATAGCCGTTACGATACCCGGTTTCTCTTTCATATCGAGTGAAGTGGTAGTCAACGTACGAGTTGCTTCTAGTAGATACGTTAAGCCACCAATACGTCCTAGGCTTTCAGCAACACCTTCGAACTTACCAATCGACATACCGAACTGCTTACGAACATAAGCGTATGCGCCAGTTGTTCTCGCAGTTAAGTGGCCCATTGCTGTACCTAGTGCTGGTAGTGAAATACCACGACCTGCAGAAAGACATTCCACCAGCATACGCCAGCCTTTACCTGCGTAATCTGCGCCACCGATTAACCATTCCATAGGGATGAATACATCATGACCGCGTGTTGGACCGTTCATAAATGCAAGGCCAAGTGGATCATGACGCTCACCAATCACAACACCTTCGTGGTCAGCAGGGATTAGCGCACAAGTGATACCGATGTCTTCTTTGTCACCAAGCAACTTCTCAGGATCGTGCAGTTTGAAAGCCAAACCAAGTACCGTCGCCACTGGCGCTAGCGTGATGTAACGCTTATTCCAGTTAAGCTTGATACCTAGTGTCTCTTTGCCTTCGTGCATGCCCATACACACAGTGCCGACATCAGGGATGCCACCCGCATCAGAACCCGCTTCAGGGCCAGTTAACGCGAAACATGGGATATCTGTACCGTCAGCAAGGCGAGGCAGCCAGTAGTCTTTTTGGTCTTGAGTACCGTAGTGAGACAGCAGCTCACCAGGGCCAAGAGAGTTTGGAACCATGACTGAAACCGCAGTACTGATACTGCGAGTCGCAATCTTAGTTACGATAGTCGAGTTCGCGTGTGCGGAAAATTCACGACCGCCGTACTCTTTCGCAATAATGAGCGAGAAGAAACGTTCTTTGCGTAAGAAGTTCCAAACTTCCTCTGGAAGGTCTCGGTCTTCTTTCACAATTTTATGGTCATCAAGCATAGCAAGCAGCGTTTCAAGTTCATTATCCATGAACGATTGCTCTTCTGCTGTCAGCTGAGGTTTTGGGTACTGGTGAAGCTTAGTGAAATCTGGTTTACCAGAAAACAGCTCTCCGTCCCACCACACGCTACCCGCTTCCATCGCTTCTTTCTCGGTGCTAGATAGTGGTGGTAGTACTTTTTTAAAGAGTTTAAAAGCTGGGTCACTTACCCATTTTTGTCTTAGAGAGCTCATAGTTCAGATCCTTTTGTTCACTATATTGTTTGTGAATGTTTCGCTTTTTATTGTTTTATTCTTCTGCTGACATGCCAGCGGCCAAGTATGGAATAAGAATATCGACCACTGCTTTGGCATCTATTCGCTTACCGTAATCATTCTCTGCAATTTCAACGAGAGCCTGACTGGAAGCCATGGTGAAAACACAAGTCCCTAAGGTGAAGTGCAATCGCCAAAATAACTGTTCTTGAGTGAGGTTCGGGTTGGCTTTCATTACTGAACTGGTAAACAGAGTCAGTGCTTCGCTGTAACGAGTTGTAATGAACCAACGCAAGTGACCTTGCACATCCGTATAACCTCGACCAATGAGTAACATGAATCGACTCGTACCATTTGGCCTTACATCGTTAAGTGCTCTTAGTGGCTGTCTTAAAGACTCAAACACGTCACTCATAGAATACGTTTCGTTCAAGTTTAAGTTCACTAAAGCATCTTGCAGCGCAGGCATAAATGCTTCTAAGTATCGATTTAATACGGCACGAACCAGAGTCTTCTTATCGCCAAAGTGGTAGTTCACTGAAGCAAGATTGACATTGGCTTTACCCGTAATGGTGCGTAAAGAGGTGTCATTAAAACCGTGCTCAGCAAATAAGCCTTCAGCCACATCTAAGATTTTGTCTTTGGTTGTACTTCTTGGTGCCATTTCAATCACTCGTATTAAACAACTGTTTGAAATATACGTTTAGTACATTTATTTAACAAGCAAGCAACATCACATTTTCACCAATTGGTCGTACCAGTTAATAAAAGTCTGCACTAACCGATTGAATTGACGTGTGTTTACAAAAAAAGGAAAAATTAATGAATTTTCTGGGAACTTCAATTGAAATGGAGGGTCATAAATTAGGTAGAAAACAGAGTATTTAGAAGTTTAACAGGCCGTCAAACTTGTTTTTCTCCCTGCTTTCTTAATTACTGCATTTTCCTTATTAACTCCTATACTTGTATCCGCCCAAACCGCTTTGGTTTGGGCTTTTTTTTGCGATTTTTTAGGGCGTGTTGATCTTTGCTGTACATTTCGTACTCAACAATACATCGGTAGCCACATCAACATGAATGCCAGCGATAGCATGCTGGCATAATTCCTTTCTAACTTGTCA
>NZ_CANLBV010000098.1 GCF_947488985.1 uncultured Vibrio sp. | reverse complement strand
AGTACACCTAAACCCAGAAAGAGAAGCTGCTTAATAAGTAAGCAAATGATGACAACTACCTTGAAAAACGCCGCACCCGTGTCCGTTAAATTACGTTTGGGTAAGGGAACGTAGTACGAGTCACAATGAACATTACCATGTTGTATTGATAGTGAATCAGGATGCTTACTATCCGTTTGGTAGACTTCATTACGAGGGAGCTCTTGCTTGTATGGTAAACAGAGCATGGGCTAGTGCATTAGGGCTTACGGCAGATGAGATTGTGGGGCTAGTTCATATCCCTGAACGTCCAATGTATACGTTGAACCGTAATCACCCATCAGCACGATTTCAGAAAGATTTAAATGAAGTAGCAGTTAGGCTGGCTTACTTGGCAAAGAATGAGACTAAGATACTTGGTGATGGTCGCCGTAACTTTGGATGCAGTAATCCGAGGAAGGGATTGATTTAGCTTCAAGAACGATAACACTTATCGTACGGTTAAAGTATTTGGTGGGACTCGGAGTGGGTTAGCGTTGATGGTTACTCAGGCATGACCTTGAGTTTGAAACCCCCGAACACTTTGACTAAAGTTGGCTGGTGAATTTTTCTGATCATCCACCATACTGTCTTTGCGTTTACGATTCCAACAAACACTTAGCATACGCTGGTTGCTTCTATCGGCTGAGTTATGTAGCGAAGTCAAAATTGAAAAAAGGGCTTATAGCCCTTTACTTTAAACTAGAATTACTATTAGTAACGAAATGAGAATATTAGAAGCCAACATCATTTTTAATATGGTGAAATCTTTTATTATGGAATCAATCATATCTGCTAGTTTCTAAAACTTCGACAGGTAAGCGATGCGCCAGATGTTGTATAACTTCGAGCGAGGAATGTAGCCTTCTGTACTTTGCTGTATTACCTGCTTTTGGACCATACGATGCTTTTTTGCCAAGAAGGATATGATAAAACTTACCTGGCTTGATAGTATTCTCAGCGAGTATACGTTTTGGATCACCTGTATCCCATAGGTCGAAGACAGTGCATGAGGGTACTTTATCGAGTTCCTTGTTGAAACTTTCCTCAGTGCCAGTAGTGAGAGTTATTGATCTCAAATGCTCTAGAGTGACGGTTGTAACGTTAGATTTCATTTCCATGTAGCTATCCTTATGATAACAATTTAGCCTCACCAACGATTTTGAGTCTGTGGTTTCCACCCCAAAGATGGGCTTAGATGCTAACAATATGCTTTCGAGACATATTGCTTCATGGGTGCTGCTTTCATGAACTGAAACTCAGGACAAACCTAACTCATTTATTCAAAAAAATAAAGAGGGAGCTTATCCCTCTTGAAACTAAGATTCATGCAACTGAATTCTATTTTCGCTCCAATTTACATCTCCTTAACTCAATTGACAGCTTGTTGTTTGCTCATAATACTAACTCCCTAAAGTCATTATCAATGTCATCTTGTGTCACGCCAATGTAGCGCAGCGTGACACCTTCGGAGCTATGGCGAAGCATTCGCATCACTCGTGCAATATCTTTGGTGCTTTTGTATAAGTGGTAGCCTCTGGTCTTTCGCATTGAGTGAGTCCCCAACGGAAAACTAATCTCTTCACCAATTGATGAAAACGCTTGGCTAACAGATCGACGACTCAATGGGTTGGCAGCTTTGTTTATCGCTTGTTGGTTTCGGTAAGATTGGAACAAGTAGATGTGGTGTGGATTCTCCTTTTTAATGCGAAGGATGATTTCTAGGCTTCTTGGGTTTAATGCAATCTGGGCTACTTTGCCCGTTTTAGATTCACGGATGGTTAAACGGTCTTCTTCGATGTCACTGAACTTAATCGCCAGTAAATCCGAAATCCGTAAAGCCAGATTGATACCAACATTCCAGATATCCGACATTTGCTTACTATGCCGTATTTCTAATAAGTGGCCGATGAGCTGGATAGTGTCACGGTTTTTCACCGCTTGAACTTCTGCCATAACGCAGCTTCCTTTTTTCGATGAAAATGATGATTAGAGGAACTTCAAAGCAGACCAGAAACGAAAAGCCTTGTTCCATAAAGGTTGGCAAGTTCCCAAATTGCTAAAATGGGAACTTGGGTGCTTTTCAACTCTTGGTGACTTTGATTTGGTCAAACACACCATCAGCTAAATACTCCAAAAAGTTACCTTCCCATGTTCGATAGAATGATTTCACTTCTCGGTGTGCTAGAGCGCAAGGAGATAAAAACATCTGCCTAAATGTGTTGCTCTCAATATTGAAATCAAGCTCGATGGCTAGCTCTGGATAGATACCTCCAGAATAGGCAAAGTCGGTGATGTAACAGAATCGCCACTTATCACCTTCATTGCGGATCATGATTTCTACTGGATGATACCCACCAGCTTCAGCGTTATAGCTCGTGTCACGAAAGTTAATGGTTAAGGTATCTGAATAGTAATCAAGACTCGCTTCCTGAACCTGCTTAGTAATAGCGTTATGAAAGCGAGTTGAGATAGGCAGCACACAAGGCTGAAACTGAATCGTTTGAATTTTGATTGCGGCTGGCATGGTATGCCTCCTTGGTTGATGCTTATGCGATAGATGATTTCGTAGGAGTGTCGACATTGACGAGTGTTGCTTGGATACCGTCAAAGGAGCCTTGTTGAATTTGCTTGAGGAAAGACCGCTCATAGCTTTGATATAGACTGGTTACTTGTGGCTGGTGGAGTTCACAGCGTTCAATATCTGGCTGGTAGAACCATCCACGCAGAAAATTGAAGTAAAGCTCGACCTCCATCTTTTCGGTTTGCTCGTCTGGGTAAGCAAAGCTAGCAAAAAAGACGATGCTCCAATGAGTGTTGTCTGGTTGGTTTGTCGATCTATTGAGTTGGATCTCTACAGGATGAAAACCACTACGATCTTGGTAGTAGCTCGACACTCGAAAGTTAAGGGCGATCCGTGATGCAAAGGTAGGGATATCTAATTGCTCAGTAAGAGCATTGAGGTATTCCACCAGCAGTCGATGTGGTGTGGTTTGGCTCATAGCAAACCTCGCTCAGCAAAGGACACGCATTGCTCACCTACGACGACATGATCCAATACTCGGATATCAACCAATGCTAAAGCATCAGAGAGACGTTGAGTGATTCTACGATCGGCCTGTGATGGCTCAGGTAATCCAGATGGGTGATTATGACCAAAGATAACCGCCGCCGAATTCAACATTAATCCTTCTTTAACGACTTCCCTTGGATAAACGCTAGCGGCATCAATGGTGCCAAAGAACATTTCTTTGTATTCAATCAGTTGGTTTTGATTATCAAGAAACATCACGGCAAACACTTCTCTGTCGTAATGCGCCAGTTTCATCTGTAGATATTGCTTAGTGTTTTCTGGACTGGTGAATGACCCTGCCCGAGCATACTTCGCTGCGAGCATGGTCGCTGCGGTTTCTAGGATTTGACGAAGCTCTGTTGGTTCGTTTGGCGTGTATTGATTTGAATGCATGTACTTTCCTTCTTGTGCGTTAAAGGTATGTGCATCCAAGTAATATGTGGCTAAAAAATAATGGAATCCTTCCCCATAGAAGCAGCCCAACCAAGCTGGGCCGCTTTAGGTTATGGGCGCTGTTTATCTTGTCGTTTAGCCCAGTTGTAACCACTCACTACGCCATAGATGAACAATTCGATTAAGGTCTTAGTAGGTTGGTGGGGATTCACCATTCGCCTCCTTGTTGATGTGGTACAAGCCTGCGCCAACGATAAAGCCTGCAATGAACACAAACGGCATAAGTGCCTCCTGCTCTGTTTTATTTAAGAAAAGTGCATAAATGGAAGCCTGCGACTGGCTGGCTTCAGAAAGGTAATGTGTGGTTGAAAAAAGTTGGAGTGTGGTGATTTACGCAATGGAGTAATTAAATGCACATTCTCGTTATCTCATGAGTTGAACTAACCGGATTTCATCATGAGATTAATCAAACTAAAAGAAGTAATGACCTTAACTAGCCTCGCACGTTCTACCATCTACAAGTACATGAGCGAAGGGCAATTTCCGAAAGCTGTGTCACTAGGTTGTCGTTCAGTGGCATGGGTAGAAGAAGAGGTGACAGACTGGGTGTTAGAAAGGATTGGTGAGCGCGATAATGTTGATTGACAGATAATGGATGGAAGCTATTACAGCTTCCTTCTATGCCATTTTTTTCTAACAAACTTATGCCCCATTCCGCGTTTATCTTCACACTCTTGATTTTGGCCTACTCAAAATTTGACTTAATCATTCTAATCATGGAAGGCAAGATTCATGAGCTTCCTTGCTTTTAGCATCGCTACTTCTGTGAGCTAAAAGAAGAGGCGTGGTTTTCCCCACGCCTCTTAGATTATCGGCTTAATATGCCCATTGCCAAATTATTCGATTCTGTGAGCATTTCCTCGAAAGCGTCGGTATCTTCGGTTGTGTGTAATGATTCAGACAGTACAGCTAGACGAGCGGAATCTTTACACGTCTCATTGAATCTAGGCAACTCTAAGTGCTTGAATACGTTACTAACCTGAATTGAAATCGTATGGCTTTCAATGTAGTTTTTGACCAAACTACAGTTCAGCAACCCACAAATGTAGTGTGCGACTTCTTTTGACTCACAATCTACGAAGTAAACCTTATGATCAGGAACATATGGACGCACCCCAACCAACGGTACTTCTTTGCTAGAGCAAACTGCTGCTTTGAACGTACCGCTTTGTTCAGCCCACATTACTTTATAAGGAGCAAATGAATAAGCACCTACATTGTAGATGTGATAGAAGGCATACTTACTCAACCGTGCTTTGTAGGTTGAGCGGTCTAGAAGCAAGTCCTCATACGCCTTCCTTATAACGCTTTGTATGCTCCCACCAATCAGCCCCAACAGAATCTTGAGCGCCATAAGCTTGCGGTAGTACCGCGATATCAGCATTTAATGCATCAATGTCGATGTTCTCCACATCTGCACTGAAGCCTAACCAATGCGCGTACTCACTTGGCACCGTATTCCACTTGTAGCGGCTCCCTTCTTCATCGTACACACCACTCACTCTCGCAGTAGAAAGCGTCATGTTTTGGCTATCAGCTGAATCAGTCAAACTAACCTCATTACACTCCAATTCACTAAGATCATAGAACGATGACTTGTTATCCATGCCGTATTGATTGTCAGTGTCAGCCACCTTTGAAACTAAGGTTTCTGACTTACTGCAAATGTAATCGTCAAAGCTTGGATCTGAGCTCATGTTACGGTATTCATTCACATAACCCACCGTACCAAAATCAGTGATACTGTCTTCTTGTAGGTAGTTTCTAACCAAACGTTCGGGTAGCCAGTTCTCATCTACCGCATAGACGGATTCAGACCAAAAGCTACCTTGGCGAATAGAGACCGATTTGTACCACAACGGCTCATCATCTTGGCGTTGCCAGTCCGTTGGGTCGTTAAGGTAGTGAGCTACATTGATATGCGCATACGGGTACTGAAGCGACAATTCATAAGTTTCTTCAAATGAAAGTTGAATGGATGCCATAAGCTGCTCAGCAATGTCGTAGACCGCACTGTTACCATCCGCTATGTAATCACTCCACAGCTCTTCCTCTGAGATATTGAAATGCCAAACTAAATCACCCGCTACGTTACGCATGGCATCTTTTATGGCATTGCGAACTTGTTCATTATCTTTCACTAATTCACAGCTATACGCCGCGCCTTGCTCTCTTTCAACCGTCTGTTTAGCCGATTCCCACAATATTGTTGTGAGTGGCGTGATGTTCACGGAGCCATTCGCTACCTCTTCAGGCAACGTGAACGCTGGTGGCAGGTTAAGTACATATGCTTGAGTCACTTCCCCTAAGTCTTCATCAATAGCTCCGACAGGCACATCTACGATCACTGGGACGTATTCAAGACAGGCTTCCTGCTCTTCGGTTATGTCACCTTCAATAGTGAACACGCCACCAGCCTCGGTGATAGCTGATGGCTCATCAGGATCGACAACACCATTTGAATTAAAATCATAATGAACAGTGGCACCAACGATATAGCCGTCAATAGCACGACCGGATAACAATGTAGTGTTCGATGGTGATGAAGGCTCAGATGAGCCACCACCACCGCAACCAGCAAGGGTTGCACTTGTAATAAGCGCAGAAACTAACGTCTTTTTCATAGGAAATTCCTTTTTATTAATAAAATGGTTTGCAGGGATAAATGCATAGAAAGCAAAAGCGGCTTACTTTCGTAAACCGCTAATGGTGGGTATTAAACGTGTGGTACTAGCAAGCACATCGGCATGGAGGCATATCGCAAATGTCACAGGTTGAACTGTGGCTACCGCCACAATATTCACAGCTAAATGAAGCTAGGCAACGGCGCTTGTTAAGTAATGGTCGAATCGCGTTAATGGTCATGAACTTCTCTCCCCGTCTATGTCGTAGTGGATCACATAGAAAGACGGCAACCCTATGTGACATCCCTGTTTGTTGTCAGGTTATCAATAGGTTGGGCATCTGGTGTCGCATGGGGTTGTACTAATTGAGACCGCTATCGCTATTTAGAGAAGTGGTTTGCAGTTGGGGGCTTTTAATTGACGGTGGTGTAGGTTGTTGTTCTACAAAGGTGATGTGGGGTTTATGTGCTTCTAGCCACGCCACTAACGGTGGTGTATTAGAAACCGTAGCAGTGATGTGTAAATACGTATCGAACTCAGAGATACGTTGGTCGTTGGAAAGTGGTGTTTGGTAAAGATGTTCACCAGCTTGTTTAGTAATAGTGAATTCGAGTGTATAACGCTTATGCACTGTATTGGTGTATTCCGATGCTGAGTGTTGCAAGTCAAAGTCTTGTGGGTAAGCAAACGTGAAGGTTGATAATGTGACTTTGTGAATATGGCTGACATCAACAAAAGTAGCACCATTATTTCCCTTTTGGCGGTACACCAATATCAATGTATTACCCTGTTGTACAAGGCCTAATGGCATGACATCTTTTCTGTGTTGCCCTCCTTTAGAGTAATAGTGCAGGCTTAACCAACGATTATGATAGAGCCCTTGGCAGATCTTAGCGTTAATATCAGAGCTGACATTTTCACTTAGCTGGTAAGCATTTTGAAATACAACCTTTCTCAGCCATTGAGATTCTTTCGATTCCTGACCGAGAGATTTCAGATGGTAATTGGCGTCTTCAAATAAGCTATGGAAAGTATGGGATATATGGGTAGGGATTAAGTAGTGGAAGTGAGACTCAGCCAGACACAAAAGTAGTGCCTCTTGAGTACCGGAGCCAACAAAAGCTTTAGTTTGCTTTCGTTGGTATCCATAAGGTTTATCACGGGTATCTCGGTCAATATCAAAATACTCAAGTAACACATCAAGGTTACGTTGAATCGTTCGTATATCTCTATCAATGCCTATCTCCTGAAGCTGTGCTTTGAGCTCAGAAGCCGTGACTTTGTACCCATACGGTATGCGCTTGTATAGCTCAAGCGCTAGCACCATATGCTGGCGAGTGCTCACATGAGTGGATTTACTCATAGTGCACACCTTTAGCTAAGCGGGTCAAAATAGAGGTGACGGTATAACGATCTTGGAACAAGTCACTCTCACTCTGTTGATAGCAAGAGACGAAGCTCTACACGCTAGGCTTTAAGGTGAGTCGATTGTATGAGTTGCTTGGGCATCTGGTGTCGGATGAAAGCGGATGAGCAAAATTAATTGTATAGGTGAGGTGGGCATAAAGCACTCCTAAGCTGTTGGATGTGTGGGAGTGATATGTATGTAAAAAAAGTTGGAGTGTGGTGATTTACGTAGTGGAGTAATCAAATGCACATTCTCGTTATCTCATGAGTTGAACTAACCGGAATTCATCATGAGATTTTTAAAACTACAACAAGTAATGGACAAAACAACATTGTGCCGCAGTAGCATCTATCTCTTAATCAAAGCAGGCGATTTTCCTAAGAACGTTACGGTGATGGGGAAGCGCAAAGCTTGGTTAGAAAGTGAGGTTGACGATTGGATGATGAGTAGAATGGAGAACTCAGATAGTTAGCTGGTATTAAGTGGAGGGGGGAACTAACTGTATTATAGGAATAAGAGTTCTAGGCTTATCTTTGAGCCATTTAGTCGAAAAACACTACTTTATGGTGTGTTCGGTGACTCTTTCATTGATAGTAAAAATGGAGGCTATAATGTATGATTACAAGGTCAACATTCACCCAAATTTAGAAAGTAACCATGGCCAGCTCAACTCAAATTAAAGCCTTGATGCAATCGCACATCGATAAAGATGACGACAGGTTCTTATCTGTTGCGCTTCAGGTCGCCGCTCATGAAGCAAGAAATGGTCATGGAAAGCTTGCCCAAGAACTAAAAGGCTTGGTTGATAAGGCCAAACAGAACAGCGCAAAAAACCTGCCAGTTTCTATCGCAAGCGGTGTGAAAGATACTTCTGGGCTACTGACTACCACACACCCTAAGCTGCGCTTTTCTGACTTAATCGTATCTAGCACAGTTAAAGATAGGTTAGATAGGTTGGTTAAAGAGCAAAAGCATCTAACAACGCTGAAAAACCATGGCCTCTCACCGCGAAGAAAATTGCTACTAGCTGGAAAGCCAGGTACAGGAAAAACTTTCACTGCATCAGTTTTAGCGGGAGAGTTAAACTTTCCTTTATTTGAAGTTCGCCTTGATGCAGTAATTACTAAGTATCTTGGGGAGTCTTCTGCCAAGTTACGTCAGATTTTCGATGCAATCAGAGAAGTTAGAGGTGTTTACTTTTTTGACGAATTTGACGCATTAGGGTCGCATCGAGGGTCAAGTAACGATGTTGGGGAAGCTAGACGTATTCTCAACAGCTTCTTGCAGATGATTGAGCAAGATGACTCTAATAGCGTTATTGTCTGTGCTACCAACCACATTGAAGCGTTAGATCATGCACTGTTTCGTCGATTTGATGATGTTATTCGATATCAACTGCCAACAGAATATGAAATAGTCAAACTTTTCCAAACTCGCTTGCATTCGTATGTGGCGAAGAACTTTTCATGGAAGCGACTTCCAGAAATTGCCGAAGGTTTGAGTAATGCTGAGATTACTCTAGCTGCAAATGATGCAATTAAAGAAATGCTTATCCACGACCATAGCTCAATTACCATCACAATGCTTCAGCAGGCAATTGAAGATAGAAAGAGTATTAGCCAGCACTTTATGGAATAAGAAGGAACTTTAATGGCTCGAAACGAATTTGATAAACCTCACTTCTTTTTTAATTCCTCAGCTAGCTCCCACGAGTTTACCTCACCGAGTCGAGGTGGTGGAGAGCCGGCAACTATTCCTGCTAAAGATCGCTCTGTTCATAGTGCTCACCTTCGCCAAAATATCCGATCTGTTGCGACTGAATTCTCTGAACTTAAGCAATTAGTACCTTCTGATGAAATGACTATGGGCGTAGGCATTCAGGTTGAGTTTGAAAGCTTCCCTGACGTAGAGATGGCCGTAGAAAGTTTGGCAAATGACCCTCAGGGTATTGTATTGCATAACGTCAAGACAGTTGAGTCTGAAGATGGGCATAAAACAACAATAGCAACCGCGTTCGTTCCTGAAGGAAAACTGAGTTTTTATCAAAAGAAACTCAATGAATACGAGGCACGTAGAACCTTAGCGGGTGGAAGGGCCGGTGATCACCAGAAACTCATTGACTCAATAAAGAATATTAAGCGTGCTACTTTTGCTGCTATTTGGGCGGATGATGAAACACTGTTACCTGAGGATAAAAATGAAAGTGTATGGTGGGAAGTTTGGTTAGCTACACCTAGAAAGTCTCGTCAAACGCATAATAACTATCAAGAAATTTTGGCTGACTTTACGCGACTGGCAAATATAGCTGAAATGAGAGTGTCAGATCATAAGCTACGATTCCCTGAGCATACCGTTATTCAACTGCACACGAGTCAAAGAAAACTGGAAGAAAATGCCGCTTTATTGTTTCGAGTTGCTGAGATTCGATTCCCGAAAGTTACCGCTGAATTCTATGCTGCAATGCCAAATGAGGAGCAGAGAGAGTGGACTGAAGAACTGTTACAGCGTCTTAGTTCTAACACCTCCGATGAATCACCGTATGTTTGCATTATAGATTCAGGTGTTAATGTTGAGCACCCATTGCTAGCCCCCTTCTCTACGCTGTCTGACCAGAGAACAATTACAGAAGATACTGACCCTACCGACTCTTTGGGGCATGGGACCAGTATGGCTGGCTTAGCTATGTGGGGGGATATGACCGAGCGGTTGAGCTCATCAAATTCTGAGGTGGTTGAGCATCGATTAGAGTCGGTCAAAACTATGAGATTTAATGGCGATAATGCTGGTAAACCTCTAGGCATAGTTACAACGAATGCTGTATCTGAAATGGAAATATACAAACCTGAACGCTCAAGAGTTTTCTCTATGTCACTTTCATCTGGCATAGGCACAGATAGGGGGCGACCGTCATCATGGTCTAGTGCCATGGATATGCTTGCCGTAGATTTCTCAGGTGAAGGTTTAACGCCGCGTTTGTTTACAGTGTGCGCTGGAAACGCTCTGTTAGATGCAAAAGTAGATTACCCTAATGCTAATTACCTAAGTAATGTGCATGATCCCGCTCAGGCTTGGAATGTTCTGACGGTTGGTGCATTTACAGAAAAAGACCAACTATCTTTCTCCGCTGATTTAGTTCCTTTAGCCCCTAGTGGTGGCTTGTCTCCATACTCAACAACGTCTCTGGGTTGGGATAAAAGTAACGCCCCATTCAAACCAGAAGTGGTATTTGAGGGCGGAAACTTAGCGAAAGCCGAGGATGGATTTTGTGGTGGTGAGCCTGACCTACACCTATTAACAACGAATAGTGATTACTCTCAGAAGCTCTTCACAACAACCCACGCCACTAGTGCCGCTACTGCATTGGCGGCAAGGTTCTCTGCACAGATTAAAACCCAGTACAATGATCTTTGGCCTGAAACTGTCAGGGCTTTAACCGTACATTCAGCAGATTGGACGGATGCAATGTATACATTAATTTCTGCACAACGCGGCAATACCATAAAGAAATCAGATATGGTGAAGTTAGTCAGGAAAGTAGGGTTCGGTGTGCCGAGCATTGAGAGGGCGATAAACAGTGCTGACAACTCATTATCAATGGTGATTCAAGATGAGTTACAACCTTTTGTTAAGCCTCGCTCTAAAGATACAAGAACGAAGGATATGCACTTACATGATTTGCCATGGCCGCAAGAAGAGTTGTTGAAAATCGGTGAGGCGGATGTTGAGTTGACGATTACACTCTCATACTTTATTGAACCCAACCCTTCAAGTCGCAATGTCCTAGATAAATATAACTACGCAAGTCATCAGTTAAGATTTGATGTAAAACATCATGGTGAATCTGATGCCCAGTTTATGCGAAGGATTAATGCACAGGCAGAAGGGGAGAAGCCTGATGTTATTGAGGATAGTAATTGGCTCATAGGCAAACAGCAACGACATAAAGGCTCTATCCATAAAGATGTTTGGCGTGGCAGTGCTGCTGATTTGGCTGCTAGAGGTAAGATTGCAATATACCCCGCAAAGGGCTGGTGGAAAACTCGCAAAGCCCATGAAAGATATGATTCTAAAGCTCGATATGCGCTAGTTGTATCATTATCTGTACCCGAGGTAGATGTGGATTTGTATTCGGAAGTGCGAACCATCATTGAGGCTGAGGTCGCCACCCCAACCGTGGTGGAAGTCTCGAACGAAGGGAATTAAAAATAAAAGCAATCAAAGATTGTGTTTGTCTAAATGTAAGAGCCATTTAAGCCAAGATTATCCTATGAATACAGCACGTCTAAGGGCGTGTTCTTTTGCATTTAAGGCAGAGCGTATGTCAGATTTGTTTCCTTTTAGTATTCCTGTCATGGATGTAATTAGACATGACTACGAGCGATTTCGTTTTGATACTCACCAGTATACTCATAAAGGGCTTTTTACTGATGGTGAAAAGTTGTATGCCGTTATATCGGATGTTGAAGGTAATAACACTCTGCTTGATGAACTTAATGAGCAGTATCGAATGTACCATACCGCAGGTATACCAACTGGCAAGATAGTGAGTAAGATTGAGGATGGGTATCGTTTAATAGAGTCACGCAGTAGATTGGAAAAGACGCTAGCTTATGGTCAACCAATGACCGTACATGAAGTAGTTAATGACCTAAACTTGCACATACCTCGTAAGTATCACCCCTTTCATTTTGATTTTAAGTTTAATACGAACGTATTTCGGTTTATGTCTAAAAAGCAGTTAGCTGAAATAGATAAAGATGAAATACAGTTGATTTGTGAATCAATCGGCTACCAAGGGTATGATTTTATTTTTGAGCATAAGCCTGAAATTAGTGAATATCCCGGTGAAGTTGAGTATGAACCTAATCAGCATAATAACTTAATGCTAACGGCTAGTGGTTTGGTGCAAAACCAGTTCTCCAAACCCTTGCTAACTAGGTATGAAGAGGATGAGGACTTTTGGGCTCAAAATCGACAATCTGTATTCAGTGGTGATGAGGCAGACCAAAAATCTCCGTTCCTTTTGCCTAAATTTGTAGAGAAAAAGTCACGCTGCTTCGTGGATGCATCTGTTTTTCCGCGTCAGAACTTGAGGGTTTACTTAACTCTCTACGAGCAGGTCATAATTGCATTGCCTTTAAACAAAGACGCAGAGCACTTTTACAAGATGTTTAAGTTGGGCAAACATGAGTTTCGAGAGCTGGTGGCACGTGGTCGATTATTGTTTGTAGCGCCACAGAATCTCCACCGTTACTCTCAAGAGTTACTGGCGGATATCCTTATGGTTGCTCCAGACTCAATAATTTTCTCAAGGCGGCTTGCTGCCTCAACGATTCGAGGTATACAGAATAAGTCAGGGATAATTGGAACCACATTCTCAAGTGATGAGCAATACCACTTCCTTCATCAGTGTTCTCGTATTGAAACACCCTCAATACAAAACCTTACGAAAGTACTTTCGGAGCAATGGCAATATGGTGAATATATAGTCAATAAAGAGGGGGCTGTATCAACGCATCGACTGGGGGTATCTAGCATTGCAGCCAAAGGTTTCGAGCGCAGAGGGCGGGATATTCATCTTGAATTATCTACAGCAGCGATGGCGTATGAATATGCCCAAGGACTAGGGGCTCATCATTTTCCTTTTGATGGGGAGCAATATTCAGAGGTAACGGCCTGTCAGGTGATCAGTGGCTTTTACAATGGTGTTCATGCTGAATCGAAGCAAATTCAAGAATCTGAGTTGGGCACATTGCTTGGTGAGATATTCGCTATTGATAATGATATGAATATTCTTGAACTCGACTCAGCGTTGTCCAATAGTCTAATACGTTCTTTACCTAGTATTGTTAATCAGTTCGCAGATATGGATGAAGGTGAGCGGTTTCACAAGTTGAGAGCCCTCAAGGAAGACGTTGCTAGAATTGAAAAAAATAAAAACAGAATGTCGAGACTCAATATATCAGGATTTCCTTCTATAGCTGCTGGTGCAGGAATGGAGTCTGCAGGAGTAAAGGGTGGTGGTTTAGTTGCACTTGGTGGCTGGCTGCTCAATGCGATCAATGTCTATGCGGATGAATTTGAGCTTACGAACAGCCCAATATATACAAAACTTTCAAGCTTGAATCATTTTACTAGCCATGATGCGGTAATTGTGCAACGTGTAAGAGATACTGTTTTAAAGAGATAATATCAGCAATGGGTAATTGCAATTCCCCTTAGCTCTTAATCGCTATGATTGATAAGCAGAGTCATTAGAGTTGCAACGCTCTCTAGAGCTTTCTTTCGTTCTTCCAAATAATCATACTGGTCATAAATACCCTCAACACCCTTTAACTTGTGATTCAAGCATCTCTCGGCCACATGGCCGGGGGTGCCTTGTTTTGCCAGTAGCGTACGACAAGTACGGCGCAGGTCATGTACCGTAAAGTGCGGCATGTTGCCCATCAAGTTAGGCGGTTGTTTCTTCTTACCTGCTTCATGACCAAATAGCTTAGTAATCGCTCTGTTAAGCGTGTCGGGGCCCATGTGAGGGCTCTTGCTAGCCCTTCGGCTAGGAAAGACATACTCAGAGCCAAATCCTCTTATCTTTAACTCCTCAAGCCATTTCAACACTTCTGGTGCTAAAGGAATAGTAAAGCCAACATTGGTTTTGCTACGCTCTTTAGGCAAATGCCACAAGCCTTTCCCAAGCTCAAACTCTTCCCATTTAGCTTCACACAATTCAGATTTACGCACCCCTAAACAAACCAATAATGCACAAGCTAGATAGTTATCACGGCTAAAGTTAGTGCTGTTCTCTCTAGCGATACTGAAGAACTGCTTTAATTCACCTTCATTCAAGAAGCGATCTGTAAGCGTCTACGAACCGACTCATTGACTTTCTAATATCAACACAGATACCGCCAACTAAGGCGGTATCTGTCAT
>NZ_CANLBV010000097.1 GCF_947488985.1 uncultured Vibrio sp. | reverse complement strand
TCGACGCCTCTGCCTTGTATAAATACCCAGCAACTCGCTGCAAAAATCAGCTCGAAAGATCAACACGCCCTAATTAAGTGAACATATCACTTATTTTATTTCAACTTGCTCTTCGCCCGCATCCGCGTTGGCGATTTCACCGATAACCCAAGCGTTTTCACCTTCAGCTTTCAGTAGTTCAACCGCCGCTTGCGCTTGCTCTTTAGGTAGAGCAACCACTAGGCCAACACCACAGTTGAAAGTGCGGTACATTTCAAATGTCTCCACGTTACCTTTCTCTTGTAGCCAGTTGAAGATCGCAGGCCATTGCCAACTGCTACCATCAATCACCGCTTTGGTGCCTTCAGGCAGTACGCGTGGGATATTTTCCCAGAAACCACCACCTGTGATGTGCGAGATAGCATGAATGTCATGCTCAGCAATCATTTTAAGTGCTGATTTTATGTAAATCTTAGTCGGTTCTAGTAGGTGCTCACCGATAGTGCGACCTTCTAGCTCTTCATTTTTATCGGCACCAGACACTTCCAGTACTTTACGAATTAGAGAATAACCGTTTGAGTGTGGACCACTTGAGCCAACTGCGATAAGTGCGTCGCCGGCAGCGATTTTTGTGCCGTCAATGATGTCAGCTTTTTCTACCACACCGACACAAAAACCAGCGACATCGTAGTCGTCGCCTTCGTACATACCTGGCATTTCAGCAGTTTCACCGCCGATGAGTGCACAGCCAGCTTGAACACAACCTTCTGCGATACCAGAAACAACGTCAGCTGCTGTATCAACATCTAGCTTACCTGTTGCGTAGTAATCTAGGAAGAATAACGGCTCACCACCTTGAACGATTAAATCGTTGACACACATTGCCACGAGGTCGATACCAATGGTGTCGTGCTTTTTCAGATCCAAAGCAAGGCGAAGTTTGGTACCCACGCCATCTGTGCCTGAAACCAGTACCGGCTCTTTGTATTTGGTTGGAAGTTCACATAGGGCACCAAAGCCACCAATACCACCCATAACTTCAGGGCGACGAGTGCGTTTAACAGCACCTTTAATACGGTCTACTAGTGCATTACCTGCATCGATATCAACACCAGCGTCTTTGTAGCTTAGAGAAGAAGTATTACCACTCACGGGATAGTCCTCGAACTTAAGTTGGATGTGAAAGCAGCGCTATTTTAACAGGGCTTGATTGCCAATAGCAAACGTTTGCGTGTTTTTTTTACCCGAATAAAGATTCTGAAATAATCAGAAAGCTCGTGTATAATCTACAGGTTTGTTTAAATATTTCTGGAGTTGGAAATGAAAGTTGTTGAAGTGAAACACCCGCTAGTAAAACATAAAATTGGCCTGATGCGTGAAGGTGAAATTAGCACTAAGCGTTTTCGTGAGCTAGCAACAGAAGTGGGTAGCCTTCTAACATACGAAGCGACATCAGACTTTGAAACTGAGCGTGTAGTGATTAACGGTTGGGATGGTCCGGTTGAAGTAGACCAAATTAAAGGCAAAAAAGTTACCGTAGTGCCAATCTTGCGTGCAGGTTTAGGTATGATGGATGGCGTTCTAGAGCACATCCCAAGTGCGCGTATTAGCGTTGTTGGTATCTACCGTGATGAAGAAACGCTTGAGCCAGTACCATACTTCAACAAGCTTGCATCGAACATCGATGAGCGTATTGCGCTTGTGGTCGACCCTATGCTAGCGACAGGTGGATCGATGATCGCAACTATCGACCTGATGAAAGAGAAGGGTTGTAAGCAATTTAAGATTCTTGTTTTGGTTGCAGCTCCTGAAGGTATCGCGGCGTTAGAAAAAGCGCATCCAGACGTTGAGCTATACACAGCCGCTATCGATGAGAAGCTAAACGACAAGGGCTACATTGTACCTGGTCTTGGCGATGCTGGTGATAAGATCTTCGGTACTAAGTAATTCGATTTTCAGTGTAAGTTAATCTAAGTGGTTATCTTAACCAGCTGAATTAAAATTAATAAAAAGGGAGAGCATTCGATGCTCTCCCCTTTTTTATCGTGTTAGATTGTGAAGGTTCGAATCTAGCGTTATCGATTCACTAATCTATTTGAGCTTTGTCTACCACAGTGTTGTCACCTAGATCTTCCGGAAGAAGTAGGTTAAGCAGAATAGCAACAATACCACATAAGCTTACGCCCTGTAGGTTAAAGTCTCCGATGCCAAATGCCATGCCACCAATACCAAATACTAGGGTAATGGCAACAATCACAAGGTTGCGTGATTTATGCAGGTCAACGTTGTTCTTAATCAGAGTGTTTAGGCCTACGGTAGCGATAGAGCCAAACAATAAAATCATGATGCCGCCCATCACGGGTACCGGGATCGTTTGTAGCAGTGCACCAAGCTTGCCGACCAGTGCAAGAACAATCGCGGTTACTGCCGCCCAAGTCATGATCACCGGGTTGAACGCTTTGGTCAGCATCACTGCGCCAGTCACTTCACTGTAGGTTGTGTTTGGTGGCGCGCCCAGCATAGAAGCGGCAATGGTTGCCACGCCATCACCCGCCATTGTGCGGTGTAAGCCGGGCTTCTTAAGGTAGTCTTTACCTGTCACGTTAGAGATCGCAAGCATATCGCCTACGTGCTCAACGGCAGGAGCAATGGCGACAAACACCATAAAGAAGATCGCGTTGATGTTGAATTCAGGTGCTGTGAAGTTAGGGATCGCTAACCAAGCAGCTTGAGTGACTGGGGTAAAATCCACTGCGCCGTAAACCAAGCTGGTCACGTATCCCGCGACAATACCGCCGAAGATAGGCAGCAACTTAAGGAAACCTTTTGAGAATACGCTAATGGAAATCGTCACCAATAGTGAAATAGAAGAAATCCATAGTGCTGCATCGGCATTCACAATCTGAATCGCGCCGTCGCCAGATTTGCCCAGCGCCATGTTGACAGCAGCAGGCGCTAGACCGAGACCGATAACCATGATCACAGGACCTACAACAACCGGTGGTAGCAGCTTATGGATAAAGCCGACGCCTCTTAGTTTGATAAGAGCGCCCAGCAATACATATACAACACCCGCAGCCATCAGACCACCCATGGTCGCTCCAACCCCCCATGTTTGAATGCCGTACATAATAGGGGCGATAAATGCAAAAGAAGATGCCAAGAAGATAGGCACAGAGCGGCGTGTAATCACTTGGAATAAAAGGGTACCGATACCCGCGCCAAATAGTGCTACGTTAGGGTCTAACCCTGTGAGTAGCGGCACTAATACAAGCGCACCAAAAGCTACAAACAGTATTTGTGCACCTTGCAAAGCATTTTTCATGTGAGGTCCTTAAAAGTGGTCGTTCTATTGAGGGTGAAAAACAAAATTCGCGGGATTCTATCACTTGGCAATCGGTTGCTAAACCCAATAGATCAAATTTCCCTATCTTAGTGGCGTTTTACATCCATCAAGTGCTCAAAATTCGCTGGATAGGTTAGCGCAGTATCATGGCTAGGTGATATTTTGTGGTTATTAAACCCCGTGGGGGCTAACGACCTTGCCCCTCCATCCATAGTTGCTTATCATCAAGAGATAAGCTTTGAATATTAGGATCAATATGCGCTATATAGCATTGTTGTTGATGGGACTATTAGCCTCTCCGAGTTATGCCTTAACTCAAGTGGATATCTTTAGCACTGAAGTTGCGATTAACGCTGAAGATAAACAGCCAGAACAAGTGGCAAGAAATACCGGTATGGAGCAGGTGTTGATACGTGCGACTGGTCAAACCGATGTTGCATCGAACGAGACCATTCAAAAGGCGATGCGAAAAAGTTCGCAGTATCTGTCTCAGATGAGTTTTGGTGAAAGCGATGAGCAGTCTACATTGCGTATGCGCTTTAATGCGGCTCAAATCCGCTCTTTATTAACCCAAGCACAGTTGCCGTATTGGCCTGATACTCGTTCAAACATCCTGGTTTGGCTGGTGGAAGAAGACAGCTACGACAAGAATATTGTGTGGGAGCATTCAGACTCACAACTGGCGACTGATATACAAGCGAACGCGAAAGATCGTGGCTTACCTTTGACCTTGCCTGTGGGTGACTTTGACGATATTACTGGTATTGCGACGTCCGATTTATGGGGCAGCTTTGTGACGCCAATCAGCCAAGCGAGCCAACGTTATCCCGTCGATGCGGTGTTGGTTGTGAAGGCGCAATCTTCAGGCTTACGCTGGACATTGTACGATCAAAAACCAAATCAGCTGACGAGTTCATCCAGGTCGCCGGTGACCGGTTCGGTATCGGGCGATAGCGCGACGGCCTCTGAGAAGCTGGTCGACCAAATCAGTAACTACTATGCGAGTAAAAGTGCCGTTACCGTAGCAAGTGAGTCATCAGAGTCGGTTTTAACGCAGTTTATTAGCCTCAATAATGCTCAAGATTTCTTCCAACTGGAGAATACACTGAAGCGCCTCAATTCGGTGGCAAGCCTAGATATTTTGAAAATTCGAAATAATGAAGTGACATTCAGAATCCACTTATTGTCGACCCAACAGGAGTTCGTGCAAGAAGTCGAAAGTATTCGCCAAGTCGCTAAGGTTGAAGAGTCTTACATTGAACCAGAAACAAGCCCTGAATTTGAAATGCAGGACAACACCATTTCGGTAGGGAGTGAGTCTACTGCTCCCGTTGACACTGATACTGACGTTCAAGTGATGAAAGCGAACGACTTATCCAATACTGACACAGTAACGGACTCCGATGTGACGATCGCCCCGTCAGCGACACAAGAGTTAAATACCCAAGACTTAGAAGTGGCGACCCCATTAGATGCGAGTCCAAGTTTAGTGTACGAATGGATTCGTTAGTGACTATCTTCTGATATTCCTGATTGAAATTAACGGATGAAAAAGCCCTGCCAGAGAAATCTCGCGGGGCTTTGTTTATTTAACTTTATGTTCGATAATGCGATTCAAACTTCAAACTTCAAACTTCAAACTTCAAACTTCTGAGCTAAAAAACGTTACTCGAACTTCGCTTTTTCTGTTCTTTCGACTTCGGAAAGGCGCTTAAGCTTGATACCTAACTCTTTGGCTCGAAAGCGGGCAAATAAAATATTACCTACGAAGCCTAGAGTCGTTAACAGCAGCTCGACCGCTGCTAGTAAGCGCTCACCACCATCTACATACAATAGAGTTAATGCATGAAGGAAGTAGAGCATTAATACAAAATTCGCCCATGCGTGCGTATAGGGTTTGCCCGCCAAGATCCCCGGTAGTGGCAGCAAAAGCGGCACAGCCCAGGCAAGCGCAAGTGTTACATTGCTTAGATGTGGGTGCGGTGAAAGCGTTATCTGCCAAGCAAGCACCCATCCTAAAAGCAATAGATTGCCGGCCAAAGCAAGGTAACGAGCCCTCCGAGTTTGGGTAGACATCGGTCTCTGTGACATATACATGATTAAGACATTCCTTGTTGATTCATCGCAATACGAGCCAAACGTTGCCCGAGGTGACGAGCGAGCTCAACCTCTTGTTTACTTAACGATACCGCTTCGCCAGTACTGCTTGCACCATAAGGCGTCCCGCCCGTTTGAGTAGTGTGCAGAGCGGGCTCTGAGTATGGTATACCTACAATCAGCATGCCATGATGGAGCAGCGGTAACATCATCGTCTGCTGAGTGGTTTCTTGACCGCCATGCAGTGATGATGAAGAGGTAAAGACACATGCGGGCTTGTCGATGAGATCGCCATTGATCCACAGTGATGTGGTGCTATCCCAAAAGTGCTTCATTGGCCCTGCCATATTACCAAACCAGACAGGGCTACCTAACGCCAAACCATCACAAGAACGGAGCTCATTTAATGTAGCAACAGGATCGACGGGTTGATAACGCGCATCAGGCTGCTCTTCTACTGTGTACACATCATTCACCGTTCTTAGCATAGCTTCACAGTTCGGGATGGATTCCACCCCTCGTGCAATCTGTCTTGCTAAAGCTTGTGTGTTGCCGTGACGGCTATAGTAAAGAACAAGAATGTTAATGCTCATATTCGATTACAGGATCTCTAGCACTTGTTCTGGTGGGCGACCAATCTTGGCTTTGTTGTTGGCAACCACTACTGGGCGTTCAAATAGCTTTGGATTTGACGCCATCGCTGAGAAAAGATCTTCGTCAGTCACCGAGCTATCACCAAGATTCGCTTGTTTATAATCGGCTTCTTTGGTGCGCATCATGTCACGCACGCTGTCCAAACCAAGTTGCGTAAAAAGCACTTTAAGCTGCTCAACTGTGAGTGGCGTGTCTAGATACTTGATGATTTCAGGCTGTACGCCGTTTTGTTCAAGCAGTTCGAGCGTTTGGCGGCTCTTTGAGCAGCGTGGGTTATGATAAATCACAACAGACATAGTTCTTCCTCATTATTATTTTTGATTTAATGGTTTAGTTGAAGCCTCTTATATCAATCACAGTAAGTAAGTGATCAGAAATAGCGTAGGAAAAAATCTTGAGAACAAAGCAGCATCTTTTGGTAAGTATTATTCTACAATCAAAAATTCTAACGAAGTTATCGAGGTTTTTAACAAGCTAGGGTGACCAGTTATTTACTACGATTGGTATACGTGGCTCCTTTTATCGGTAATGTTGAGCGTTTATTCTTAAATGAATAATGGCGAATTAGACCGGCTTATTGTAGCGACAAGAAGCGTTCTCGCTGAATCATTAGCTGATCAATGCGAGCGTCGTAGCGGGCTTGTTTCAGACTTCCGAGCTCGGCGATTTGGCTTGCTTGAGTGTAGTACTGAATGGCTTTGTTCCAGCCAGCTTGCAGTGCCAATATTTCTGCGCGAGCGGCAAGATCTTCATCGCTATTCCCAAGATCAATGTTGGCCTTTGACAGCAGATGCCAGCCATTGGTGTCGTCCGGATTATCGTGCGTATAACGCTGCAATACGCGCACGGCTTCTTGAAGTTCTTCTTTTTCAATCAGTGCATTAGCATAGTTAATGGTCAAGACTGAGTTGTTAGGCTGACGGATCAGTGCTGCCTTTATCTCTTTAATGGCTATTTCAGGCTTCTTTTGTGCAATGTGCAGATCGGAAATCGCATCAAGATAAAACAAGTTGGTTGGGTCACTGCTGATGAGTTTGCTCAAAATAGGTGCTGCTTTATCTAGTTTTTTGGCATCGAGGTAAACCAATGCTTGGCCATACTCTAATGATGGAACCAGTGCTTTAGGGGCCTTTTTCAGTTGGCGCGAAAACCAATTCAATGCGGCTTCGCCATCGATACCCGCATAGCGTGCGACAATACGCGCTCTTGCGAGATGGTAATCCAGTGACGGAGCCAGTTTGAGTGGCGGGTAACTGCGAGCACGAGCACGTGAATCGGTTATCCGATCTTCGGGTAATGGGTGAGTCAGCAGCATAGGAGGTGGTGTGCTGGCATAGCGGTATTCATCCGCTAAACGACCAAAGAAACGCGGCATTGCATCCACATCAAACCCGGCCTTTGCGAGCGTATTGATACCAAAGCGATCCGCTTCTTTTTCGTTGCTACGCGTGTAGTTGATTTGGCTCTGCATACTGCCGGCAGTCGTTGCTGTTAACGCCGCCGCTCCGGCTTCTGGAGCGGCAATGGCCAACAACACCGAGGCTGCAATTGCTGCTATGGTGGCTGGAGAGCGGCGAGCTTGATCTTCCATACTCCGCGCTAAGTGGCGTTGAGTGACGTGCGCGATTTCGTGCGCCAATACAGAAGCGAGTTCACTCTCAGATTGCGCGTGCAGGAACAGGCCAGAATGCAGCGCCACATGGCCACCAAAAAAAGCGAAGGCGTTGATATTGCGGTCGCGGATCATAAAGAATTGAAAAGGTGTCTTAACGTCATTCGCGTTTGCGACAAGGCGGTGGCCTAGCGTATCAATATATTGGTTGAGAACCGGGTCGTTGACGATAGGCTGGCTGCTTCTGATGATGCGCATATAGGCATCACCATAGATAAGCTCTTGATCTATAGTGAGTGTTCCGCCAGCAGCGGTGCCGATATCCGGTAGCTCCAAACTATTGGTATTCGCCAATATTGGGGGGCTTAATGTGGCTGCGATGCATAAGCAAGCAATTGAACGAGCGCGTTTAAACATATTAGTCAGTAATACTCCATTTCTTCTGACAGTAAGACAAGTGCAATGCAAATTGGTTCTTTATCGGTTTTAACCTTTACTAAGTGCGTACGCTATCATGAAGAAGAAGAATGAATGATGGCACGTTTTCAAAAACAGATTACAATACGCCTCTTATAATAAGCATCGAGCCTAAGAATGACACCTAATATTCTAGATTTACGCCAAGAGCGATGCCCTATGGCGTTATTATTAGCCAAGCGTCACAGTGTAAAGTTAGAAGTAGGACAATCATTGTCAATTTATGTCTCTGATAATAGCTCGATGAAAGATATCGTTACTTTTTTGTCTCAGCAAGCCTATGACATCATCACCGAGGTTTGCTCTAATTACCATCATCTCCTCGTTACTAAAAAGGAATTGCAGTCAGATGTTTGAAATGGTCAATCGTTGGTATAAGCGACGTTTTTCTGATCCCCATGCTGTCAGTTTGGTTGCTATCATTCTTTTCGGCTTTATCACTATTTACTTCTTTGGTCACCTGATTGCGCCGTTATTGGTTGCGATCGTATTGGCTTATTTATTGGAGTGGCCAGTTTCCCAGCTGCAAAGATTAGGTATTCCTAGAACCCTTTCGGTGATGCTGGTGATCATGATTTTCTTTAGCTTGGTGTTGCTTGCATTGTTTGGTTTAGTGCCAACCATTTGGCAGCAAGTGGGCAATCTCATCAACGATATACCAAGCATGTATGGTGGCTTACAGAAGTTCATCGCGACCATTCCTGAGCGCTATCCTGAACTCGCAAATTTGCAGATCGTTGAATCTATCGTCTCTAACGCAAAAAACAAAGCACTCGGCTTTGGTGAAAGCGTTGTAAAGGGCTCTTTAGCTTCTCTGGTTAGCCTGGCAACACTGGCGGTTTACTTGATTTTAGTACCGCTGCTTATCTTCTTCTTGCTTAAAGACAAAGAAGAGATGATCAGCATGGCGAGCGGTGTACTACCAAAAAACCGCCGTTTAGCGGCTAAGGTTTGGGTAGAGATGAATCAGCAAATCTCTAACTACATTCGCGGAAAGGTGCTAGAGATCTTGATTGTTGGTGGCGTCAGCTACGTGACCTTCGCAATTCTGGATCTGCGTTATTCAGTACTGCTGGCCGTGGCCGTGGGCTTCTCGGTATTGATTCCCTATATCGGTGCAGCGGCAGTGACGATACCTGTCGCGATCGTTGGCTTGTTCCAGTGGGGGCTAGAGCCTCAGTTTTATTGGTTACTTTTTGCCTACGGTATCATCCAAACGCTCGATGGTAATGTGCTCGTCCCGGTTCTCTTCTCTGAAGCGGTGAACTTACATCCAGTAGCGATTATTGTTGCAGTGCTGGTGTTTGGTGGTCTTTGGGGTTTCTGGGGGGTGTTCTTTGCTATCCCATTAGCGACCTTAGTCAAGGCGGTGTGGAATGCATTACCAAGCCATGCCCTAGAGGATGACCTCGAGCATCAACCCTAGCTAAGAGTGGTTGTAAATTAATGTGATGATGAAAGGTCGAATATCAATGATATTCGGCCTTTTTGCATTGGGCTTGGTCATAATCGTCGCCAAGAAGGATTCATACGAGCTTGTTAAAAAATGTATGCGCTCGAGTAGTAGAGCCACATATAACACTGTTTATCTTCCTTGAGGACATTGAGCGGCGTTTCATCTGCCTGAACCACCACTTGTGAAGTAAGTGTTCTTTTAAAGTTGCGTAGAGTGGTGCGGACTTCTCACTGACTTGAATAACCCACCTAGCCATGGTGGTACGCGATAGTTCGATACCCGACTGAGTAAATAAGGACTCTGGCCGATATAGTGGCATTGCGTATTGGTACTTTCCAAGGGGGATATTGGCAAGCAAGCTTTCTGTGGCGAAGCTTTTAGGGATGACGTCTAATATACAGCACAGGCCATGCGTATACTGATGATCTTTGATGGGGTATGGCGCTTTCCTTGTATTGTATCGTTTATTGACCAGGGCAATGAGCACGCGGCTCTGCGTTCGACGGTATTTAATTATTCAATAGGAAACCCTTATGAAAAGCCCTACTGCGACACCCATGACAACGGCTCTATCTGAAGGTTCAGCGGTGACGGATGAGAGCATGAATCCATCACCCAGAAACGTTGATGTTTACAATGCGCATGACTTTTTTTTGCAAAAAGACAATCGCGTTAAAATTCAGTTTCCTAATAAAGAGTCTAAATTTGCTTGGCAGAACCTCAGTCGTTTTTACCCAACGGCGCAAATTGAGCGTGATGGGCCGGTTTACCCTCTTCCGCATCGCCTTGATCCCAATATTGGATCACTTTCTGCCACGGTTCACGGTGAGCACAAGACACTCAATGAGCACCTAGACTCTTATCCTGTGGATGCTTTTTTGGTGGTAAAAAGCGGCAACATTGTGTTTGAACGTTACAATACGATGCGAAAAACCGACAAACATAACTGGTTTTCAAACTCGAAAATTACCGTTGGTATTGAGTTGGCTAAGTTGGTTCACGAGGGCAAAGTGAATCCGAACGCTCCGGTATCAACATACATTCCTGAGCTCAAGGGATCTGATTGGGATACGGTGTCGGTGTTAGATACAGCGAACATGGCGACGGGGTTGAATGCGACTGAACATGATGAGCCAGAAGACGATTCTCGCATCAATCCAGATCAACCTTGGTTTAAATGGGCGGTGGCGATTGGTTTATTTGAAGGTGAAGGTAAGCAAACCCCACTAGAAGTACTTGCTGAAATGAAGCGAAGAGCACCAGGCGGAAAAACGTTCGAATACAATTCGATTAATACCTTCGTTCTTTCTCGAATTATTGAGAATGTGCGTGGCTTGCCAATGAATGAAATTGTCAGCCGTGATATGTGGCAGAAGATGGGAGCCAATAACGATGCTTACACGGTCGTTTCTCCAAAAGGAGGCTACCCTTTGATGTTCTTCTCTATGAACACCACCATTGAAGATATGGTTAAGTTCGGTATGTTGCTTACCCCGTCAGCTACCAAGCTTGGCGACGGTGCGGTGAGCCAAGAGGTGATCAAGTTGATTCAAGATTCAGGTCGCCCCGAAGCGTATGCGGGTGGTTATGTCGGTAAGTCGATGATCAACACGTTCTACCATGACAGCCACATTAAAAATGGTTATCAGTTTGATGCCATCTTTGAGGATGGGGACTTATTTAAAGGCGGTGTCGGTGGTCAAGGTGTGTATATTTCGCCAGATAAAGATTTGGTGATTGCCTTCTTCTCAACCAGTGATGGCAAAAACCAAGAAGAAACCTATGCCCGTGAGATCGCGAGATACTTTGCTCATTAATTTTACGGACTCATGATGTGAGTACTCACATACCGCAGTGATGATGCGATCGAATGTCATCTCTTTATGAATAACGCCAGTCATCCGACTGGCGTTTTTTTATGCGCCTTATGTTGAGCGCTAATACTGCATATTTTAATGACCAATATACGCAGATTATCGACTAGTGATCTGCTCCAGTCTGACTGGAGCAGATCAGCTTTTTTCGCGGCAAGGACAGTAGGTGCGCATGCATCAAAGGTTAGAAGGTAGCTCCTTCAATGAGAAACCGAATATACGACCGCATCTTATCCATTGCACATTCTTATCTTGTAAAACCCGTGGATTCCATATACGAAGTAGGTGGCGGCCTTTTTTACGATATCTAGCTCTTCAGCTTGCTCTGCCAATAATCGTTTGAGCTTGGCATTTTCAGTGGCGAGTTCTCTTTCTCTATCGCTGATTTTCGCGTCTTTTTTGACGGCTTTACGCCATTCATAGATCTGAGATTCATATAACGATAGCTGTCATGCAGCAGCAGCGACACCGACTTTCTCTGCTAGCTTAAGTGCTTCGGCTTTAAATTCAGGAGCATGTTTGATTCGTGTTTTCTTAGTTGTCATTGTTCACCTCGTTAGTGATTGTACTCACTTAACTCAGTGTCCAAAACTTCTGGTGCAGAGCAGTGCTGGGTTCGCGAGTTTCGTCGACATCGAAATTACCTAAATTCAAAAATAGTGATAAAAATTATAAACGGAGTTAATGAAGAGCAGGAAAAAAGGAAAAGCACGATATAGAAAAATAAGATTGCGGATAATGAAAAAGGCTCTGCATTTGCAGAGCCTAGCGCTATAGGTATATTTTAAGCGTTTGCCTGTATTTGTCTGTTATAGCTTATCCCAAGCATCTGCCCAGTATAAGCTGTTGCCAGGTGCGTAAGCGGCACTACTACACCAACCTGTTGCAGGCCATGGCTTACATTGATAGGCATCGCCGTCTGCACCAGTGACAATATCACCTGCATTGTAGTTTTTACCTGGCTCAAAGGCTGGGTGCTCACCTGGAGGGGTTTCGCCCGGTGGTGGTGCAATTGAACCATCAGCAAGTGTCCAAGTTGACTCCCACCAGTGCTCAAGACCACTTACACCTGGTTTGTTGTGAGATTGACCGCACCATTGGCCATTACCCGTACATTCGTACAGTTTACCGTCGGCACCGATCACAACATCGCCAAGCTGGTAGTTTCCGCCTTCAATCCACTCTGGGTACTCACCTGGTGGTGGTGGCGGCGTATCTTCATAAACACGAACGGTACGTTTTTCTTCACTAGATTGGTTATGTTGATCGGTTACTGAGTAGGTTAACTCGTAGTCACCCACCACAGAGGTATCAACTTCACCCGTAACTTGGATGCTTTGAGTCAGATCGTTTCCATCTGCATCAGTTGCAGTCACGCCAGCCATTGGATTGAAATCATCAAACTGCTTAACGCTGATATTATCGACACCACTCAATGTTGGTAGTACCGCATAGACTTCGACACTTCGAGGCTTAACCGCCTCATTACCTTCAGAGTCTTGAACGGTGTAGGTGATAATATAAGTGCCAGTACGGGCAGTATCAACGTAACCGTCATAGGTAATTGAACTGGTAATATCATTACCTTCTGAATCTTTTGCGGTAATACCCGCTAGGTAATCAAATGATTGACCGATACGAACGCGAGTATCATTGATGCCATTAAACACAGGTACTGGGCTTGGTTCAGGGTTTTCGCCACCATGAATGAAATCACCGTAATCCTTGATAAACTCGCTGTTGTATGAATTGCCCGCTGAGTCGGTACCCATATCCCAGTTTACCGACCATGTCATCAAACCACGCAGAGGCTGACCTGCATCTTCTAAGCGCTCAAAGGCATTGTAGAGTGCTTGGGGATCGATAACGTAACCTGTCGCCGCAGCATCAATGTTAGTTGGCAAACCAAAGACTAATTTATCATGTGGAATTTTACCAAAACCACGAGTACCGTTCGCAAGTGAGTCAGAGATATAGTAGATGAAATCCTCTTTATCTTCGTCACTGCTTTGCGAAAGCCATTTTGAAAGTTCATCGACCCATAAGCCGTCACCACCTTGGTTATAAAATTGTGGGTTGATCCAATCGTAATAACCTTCAAGTCCTTCAATGTAAGGACGGTAGTGGCCACCTTGAGTCAAATATGGGAACTCTGGAGCCATGGTGATCAGGAAGTTTTTACCTTGTTCGCGGTAGTGATCCTTAACGATACGTAATGCTGCTGGAATAACGGTTTGGTTATCTGCAGCGGTAATCGCGGCTTGCTCTAGGTCGATATCAAGACCGTCAAAACCGTACTCATCGGTTAGGCGAATGATTTCATTAGCAAAATCTTGCTCTTGGCCTGTTTTCATCTCTACATGAGCATCGGCACCCCCAAGGGCCAAGATCACAGAGCGGCCTTGGCTGTTCAGTAGCTCAATTTGCGCCTTAAAGTCATCCTCAGAAATAATGCTGGTATCAAGCTGGAAGGTGGGAACAGCATTAGGGTTGGTGTAGTCGTAAACCTTCATGAAAGAGACGGCAACCACGTTGTAACGCGTATCAATCGTGGTTAGGTCAAAACAAGGAGCATTACCACCTTGATAGCCCGCACCATCACACCAGTTATGCCAATAACCCATGACAATATTGCCATCTTGATCAACCATTTCGTTGGCCTGCGCACCAAAGGCACACATCAAACCAATGGCGGTAGAGATTAATGTTTTTTTCATTGTTATTCCTTTTTATGTTGTTCTGTGAAGCGGTGGTGACTATAAGGAGTTGAGATTTTGAAAACGAATGAATAAAAACAAGCAAGGAACGCAGATCACAAAAATGGTTTATAATCATCGAATTGTGTAATTTGTATAACAATCAATGAGATGAAAGATGAAAGATGAAAGATGAAAGATGAAAGATGAAAGATGTGAGAAAAAGAAAAAGGAGCACGATGGCTAATGCCAGTCAGTTAAGCTGACTGGCATTTTTTGTCTTTTAAATACTATTTGTTGTTGAGATAATCTAGAACAACTTCATGATGGTCTTTGGTTTTGAACTTATTAAATACATGCTCAAGATTCCCAGATTCATCGATAAGGAAGCTTGTACGAACCACGCCCATATTCTCACGGCCCATGAACTTCTTAAGTTGCCAAACACCGTACTTCTCACAAACTTCGTGCTCTTCATCGGCTAGTAGAGTGAAGTTCAGATCTTGCTTGTTGATAAAGTTGGTCAGCTTTTTCGGGGTGTCTGGGCTTAAACCAAGTACAACAACGTTGTGGGTATCTAGTTCAGCTTTAGTGTCTCGAAGTCCTTGAGCTTGAACCGTACAGCCAGGTGTTGAAGCGCGTGGGTAGAAATAGAGTAGTACTTTTTTTCCTTTCAGCTCAGAGAGGGTTACTGGGTTGCTGTCTTGGTCGTTTAATGTGAAATCTGGAGCGATTTGTCCTGCTTCGATAGCCATGGGTTATCCTTACTTTCTTTAATTTACTCTAAATCGAGCTTTCTCTTTATTTTAACGTCTAGTTTTATCTATGCTTGGTGGTGTTGTCTAGTGGCAATGTAAGCCAGTAAAAAACTATCACACTATAGTCTTCCCGAGTTATGCTTAATAAGTGAGCATAACTCGGATACTATAAAATGAAACAAAACTCTGCGTTTCTGACCCCTCATCCTCGGGAAATCACCAATCTACTAGGGCGTGTTGATCTTTGCTGTACATTCCGTGTTCAACAATACATCGGTAGCCACATCAACATGAATGCCAGC
>NZ_CANLBV010000096.1 GCF_947488985.1 uncultured Vibrio sp. | reverse complement strand
GAGTACCTTTAACGATCAAAGTTAAAGGTTACGACGTTTATTGAAAGGATTGAATGAGTCGATTTAAAGACGCTTACCTTTGATGCCAAAGATGTAGTCCCTTATATTATCTCGCAAGTGATTGGCGGCATTATAGCCGGGGGCGTGCTATTTGTGATTGCTTCAGGCCAAATGGGGTTTGATGCTGCGGCATCTGGTTTTGCTTCGAATGGTTTTGGCGACCACTCACCGGGCGGCTACTCCCTCACAGCTGCGCTGGTTTGTGAAGTGGTCATGACCATGGTATTTCTGTTTGTGATAATGGGTGCAACGGACTCAAAAGCACCTGCTGGGTTTGCACCGATTGCAATTGGTCTTTGTTTAACCCTAATTCACCTTATTAGTATTCCTGTGACTAATACCTCGGTGAACCCTGCACGAAGTACTGGCGTGGCGGTATTTGTCGGGGATTGGGCTGTTTCACAATTATGGCTATTCTGGGTGGCACCGATCATTGGTGCAGTGCTTGGCGCTGTGATATACAAAGCGGTAAGAGGCTCAGATTAAGCTCTGGAAAAACTCTTAAGCAATAAGCAATAAGCAATAAGCAATAAGCAATAAGCCGCTTAGTGATGATTCACCAAGCGGCTTTTTTAGATTTTGTGACGGCCGAGTAAGGAGTGCGAAAGCGTGGTGCCATCCACCAGCTCTAACTCACCACCAACGGGAACACCATGAGCGATACGGCTAGCATTCACTCTATGAGCATTACATAGCTCAGCAATGTAATGCGCGGTCGCTTCCCCTTCAACAGTCGGGTTGGTCGCTAAGATGACTTCAGAGATATCACCACGGCGCAGACGGTAGTCCAACACATCGAGACCGATGTCACTTGGACCAATACCATCAAGTGGTGAAAGGTGCCCCATCAGCACAAAGTAACGGCCTGAATATTGACCCGTTGCTTCTATTGCTGCTATGTCTGCAGGGCTCTCTACTACACAGATTTGTCCGTTATCCTGACGTTTAGGATTGGTACAAATATGGCAAGTATCTTCTTCGGTAAAAGTACGGCACTCATTACAATGACCAATTTCGGTCATCGCTTGACTAAGAGCTTCAGCCAGCTGTAGGCCGCCTTTTCTATCGCGCTGTAACAAATGAAAGGCCATACGCTGCGCAGACTTGGGGCCAACCCCAGGTAGACAACGTAAGGCCTCCATCAAATGCTCCAGCATATGACTGGTACGCATAGTTAACCGTTCTAATTTTCAACTAATGGACTGTTCAACACAAACCACTACCTGAATTAATCTTTAAGAATAAGTTACTTAGAAAGGCATCTTCATACCTGGTGGAAGTTGCATTCCACCAGTTACGCTAGCCATTTTCTCTTTTTGAGTTTCTTCAACGCGACGAGCCGCATCGTTGAAAGCCGCAGCGATAAGATCTTCAAGCATCTCTTTATCGTCTTCCATTAGGCTTTCATCGATATCAACACGGCGAACGCTGTGGCTACCAGTGATCGTTACTTTTACAAGGCCAGCACCTGACTCACCTGTAACTTCCATATTTGCGATTTCTTCTTGAAGCTTTTGCATGCGCTCTTGCATTTGCTGGGCTTGCTTCATCATGTTGCCCATACCGCCTTTACCAAACATGTTAATACTCTCTGGTCTAATTGGTTTATTAAAATTAATTAAGCTATACGAGCTTAAATGGGGGTTAAAACAGTGTGATTCAACCCCTCGATGTTCAGTTCTCAGATTTGCTTATCTGGGATGATACGCTGGTCACTAAACGAAAAAACGTTCTAGATAGGACGAACGCTGTCTCTGTCGAGCTCCGCAGCAAACCGCCTTTCGATAAACTGTACGTTGGCATCGTTTTCCAAAGCGGTAAACGCGTCTTTCAATTTGCCTTGGTACAACCTTTCTCGTAATTCTAGTGGCGTTTCCCCACCATCACCAATTTCAACACTCAAATGGCACTCTTCGCCGAGCACAGTATTGAGAGACTGTAACAGCTCACTCTGCGCACGGTCTGTATTCAAATGAGCTTGGCTCGCTCTTAACGTTAAGGTGATGGATGTGTCATTTTTCGTAAATACTGAATTCAGTGCAAGCTGCTCGACAAGTTTGGCAGTCTCTAGCTTTTGAATCGTGGCGGACCACTCATCTTGAGCGATCGACTCTTGCAGCAACTTTTCAACCATTTCTGGCGTCTTAATATGCTCTAACGCGCGTTTGATCTGAGTCGGTGTTAGCTCTTTGCTGACCTCTTTCTCTACAGGTTTAGACGGTTTCCAACGATAAGGTTCATTCTCATTGGTCACTTTTTCTGTTGAAGAGGCTTTTAAAGAAGCTGGCGACACCCGCTCAGAACTACCGTGTTGCTGGGCAACTCGGTCGAGTACTGACGTTTTTGCTGGTGTCGCTTTAGCCTTTTTTGGCGCTGAGCCTTTACCTTCCTGCGCGGCACTACCTCTACGTTGAGAACGTAATTGGTGACGTAAACCACTCACAGGCGAAGTTACACGTGCTGATTGCCCTTGCGAAGCCGAGGAAGCAGAAGGTGTAGCGCTTGGCTGTTGAGTCGGGTTCTGATAATTCGTTTGTTGCTGCTGAGGCTGCTCTGCACCGTAGCTTGGACGCTCATCATAAGCCGGTGGTGCATCATACTGGCTATGCGGGTAATCCTGTTCTGGATAACCTTGGTTGCCTGAGTGTTCAGCATAACCTTTCGAATCTGAATACTGTGTCGGATTCTGCTGCGGAGCCTGTTGTACGGGTTGCTGCTGCATAGCTTGCTGTTGAGACGCCTGTTGTTGCATCTGAGGCTGTCTAGGAGCTGCCATTGGCGCAGGTTGGCTCACTGGCTGAGCAACACTCTGAACCTGATTTTGTGCCGATGTTGCAACAGGACTTATCGACTGAGTCGAAATAGCCGTGGCAGCCGCTTGTTCAGCCGGTCTAAATGCCAACATGCGTAAAACTACCATCTCAATACCAACACGAGCGGTTGGCGACAACGGTAAGTCTTCACGACCTTTCAACACTATTTGATAGTAAAGCTGAATGTCTTGCGGGCTTAGCACTTTGCTCAGTAGTTCAAGCTTTTCAGCGTCAGGCTGCGCTGTGTCTAATGTTGATGGCAGAGTTTGAAACATCGCTAAACGATGCAGCTGGGTCGCAAGCTGATTAAGCAATCCATCCCACTCAACGCCATTTTCAGCAAGAGCTTGAATACACGCCATCGCTTGCTGTGGCTGCTTACTGCTGATCGCTTCAAGCAAGTGAATCGCTTGGTCGGTGTCCAGTGTGCCGAGCATGTGAGCAACAGTACCTGTTACGACATTGCCATTACCCAATGCAATCGCTTGGTCAGTAAGGCTTAGCGCATCACGCATACTGCCATCAGCAGCATGAGCAATCATTCCAAGTGCACGAGACTCAGATGTCACATCTTCTTGTTCAAGAATATGATCGAGCTGCTCGTGAATATTATCAACGCTGATCGGCTTAAGGTGGAACTGCAGACAACGCGACAGAATCGTCACAGGAAGCTTTTGTGGATCGGTCGTTGCGAGCAAGAATTTCACATACTCAGGCGGCTCTTCTAACGTCTTTAGAAGCGCGTTGAAACTGTGCCTAGAAAGCATGTGTACTTCATCGATAAGGTAAACCTTGAAGCGACCACGTGCAGGCTTGTACTGAACATTGTCTAGAAGCTCGCGGGTATCTTCTACCTTGGTTCGTGATGCCGCATCAATCTCAAGTAGGTCAACAAAGCGACCTTCATCGATCTCTTTACAGGTGGCACATTCACCACAAGGAGTTGACGTAATGCCTGTTTCACAGTTGAGTCCCTTAGCAAACAAACGGCCGATGGTTGTTTTACCAACACCTCGTGTACCGCTGAACAGGTATGCATGGTGCAACCTATTCTGGCTAAGGGCATTCTCTAATGCTGTTAAAACATGGGCTTGACCAACCACTTCTTTAAATTTGGTTGGTCGCCATTTTCGCGCTAACGCAAGATAGCTCATGAATAATTCCGAAAAGGATTAGTGACCGTCGAATTCGCAGATGCTAAACACTTCTAGACCTAAGCCTTGTAAGCGCTTGTCACCACCGATTTCTGGAAGGTTAATAACAAATGCAGCGTGTTCTACCACACCACCAAGCTGACGAATCAACTTAGTGGTTGCTTCAATCGTACCACCCGTTGCGAGCAAATCATCAACCATAAGCACTTTATCACCTTCAACAATGGCGTCGGTATGGATTTCTAGCGTATCGGTACCGTACTCAAGTTCATAAGATTGTGCCACTGTCTCACGTGGCAGCTTGCCCGGCTTACGAACAGGAATGAAGCCAACACCTAGTTCAAGTGCAAGAGGCGCACCAAATAGGAAACCACGAGCTTCAGTACCAACGATCTTAGTAAAACCCATGTCCTTGTATGTTTCCGCTAGCAGATCGATAGTCGCTTTGTAAGCGGCTGGGTCTTCCATCAAGCTTGTTACGTCACGGAACAAAATACCCGCTTTAGGGTAATCAGGAATGCTTTTGATGCTTGCTTTGATCAGAGAGATTTTTTCTGTGTTCATAATCTTATGCACTTCATTAGGCCGCTTTCCAAACCCTCGTTAACGAATCAAACATCAACGCTCAGAATTAAGGAAAGGTACGATTGGTATTCATTGCAACGAGAGTCATAACCCTAATTGCCGAAATAATAAACGCCCGCTATATAAGCAGGCACACTGGCTTAATGGTAGTGACTTTCTTTGCTGTCAGCAACCAACTCATGGGTCGGAAGCCGCATAAACCATGTGAGAAGAACAACAAGTATACAAATTAAGAAAGCCTTGACCCAAATGAGCGGGGCTAAGTAAATCGATAACGCAAAACTCAGCACAATAAAGAAGACGCCGCGCGCTTTTACTTGCTTGGTTACCGCACCGTGTTGATGCCAGTTATTCAACAAAGGGCCTAGCGTTTTGTGCTGGTGCATCCATTGATGAACTTTCGGATTGCTTCGCATAAAGCATGCGCTAGCAAGCAGGAGAAAAGGAGTGGTTGGTAGAAGAGGTAAAATAATCCCTAAAACCGCAAGAAATATACAAAGACCACCAGCAATATTCAGGCTGAGAACTCGAACGCTAATTGTGGCCTCCTTGAGTTAGCTATCACCAATCGGCAATGACAGCTTAACTAGAATGTTGCGTAACCATTAAATACACGGGTCAACGTAAGTGTTGCTGGTAGCAATGGAATCATTAAAAATGCGGCTAAAAATCCTAAAAAGTAGAATACATTAAACGGGTCTTGAAAGTCTTTGTTATCGGCCATGATTACTTCTTATTTGTGTTAGTAAAGGTAAGTATCTGGCGAACCAAACCCGCTTTGCTAAATCGACATTTAACAAAAAGGGCACAGTCACACCACTTGCGTAACCATATCCCAACCAATTACTCACAAAAACCGAGAGAATATAGGGTTAATCGATAACTCCTTGGCAGATATCTAAACTAAAACTGGCTGTGCCAAGTAGGCTGAGTGACAATTTACAACCTTTTTCAATCGGTAAATCTCTTGTAATGAAGTTCTTTTTACAGCCCTCACCCAAACGCACACCGGCAGCAATCTGTTGGTTTATTTGACCATTCGACCAACGTCCATCTAAACCTGCAGGTAAAATAGAGACCGTTCCCTCGACGAGATTGGCGACACCAAATAAGGCATTAACCGGAGTTACACATTTAGAGCAACGCATCCCCTTCTCCACAATTTCAGCGATATCCTTGAGATCAGCATTCAAATCTTTTCTGTTTCTTAAGTAATCATGGAACAGCGCTCTCACCAATAAGGTGGTCGCGGAGCCGCCATTATTTGGCGACGCCGAATCGACGAGGTAAAAAGCAAACTGCCCATTCATCATCCACGCGTAATCAAACACTAATGGCATCATCTCGGTTGATTGCAGTAGTCGATAACTGCAACGCCATGAACCTTGTTGTGTGTCTTTTTCAGGAAGCAACGCATGCAGGAGATCTTTAGCGGCGCTTGGATTGTCTTGCAAGTAATTGAGATGCCAATGGAGCTCTTGGTCTTCCGGAATTTCACCTCCACCATCGACACAGAACCATTGGCTAGAAAAGTCTCGCTGATCTGAAACATTATCGAATGAGTCGACTAATGTATTCGCTATCGCACTGCCTAAATGGCGATGGTCAACTGGTTTCATTAAAAAATCTTTAATGCCAAACTTTAATGCTCTCGCGACATCGGACATGTCGTCGGTTGCAGACACAACGATCATCGGCATTGATGGATACTCTAAACTGAGCTCTTCGACAAGCTCGATACCGTCCAAAATCGGCATCGATAAATCACACACGATTAAATCAGGTGCTGCCCCTCTAAGCTTTTGCAGAGCCTCCAGTCCATTCTCAACCTCAACCACTTTATAGCCAACCTTGTGTAAGTACTTGCTAGTTATATGGCGAAAAATAGGATCATCATCAACTAACATGACGCATTTTTGATCGATAATTTCCTGAGCCGAGGTCATTACTGTCTGACTGTGAGTTTTGTACATAATCTCTAACCTCACAAAACGTAGTCGAATTATTATCGTTATAGGTTCTAAGAACTAATATAGAACTTAGTAACAAAATGATAAATACACAAATACGCACTCTTTACTGGTAATTCGTAACCAGGGTTGGAATACTATGTAAATAATGCAACAAGTTGACGTAACACAAACATGGATCCCAGTATTACGTTTAAATTAATCCAGTCTGTAAACAAATGTGTCAGAACTTATGAAATTAGATGATTTAAACCTCTTTCGACTCGTCGTTGAAAATGGGAGCTACACCGCAACATCGCGCAAAACTATGATTCCAGTTGCGACGATTACACGACGCATCCAAGCCTTAGAAGACTCTCTCAATCTTAGGCTTCTCAATAGGCACGCGCGTAAACTCTCCTTAACGGAAGCTGGTGAACGCTTTTTTAATGAATGCTCTCCACTACTAAAACGCCTTTCTTCTACTGCAGAAGAGCTCACCGACGTGTGTAAAGGGGCTTCTGGTAAGATTCGTATCACGGCACCAACCAACCTGACCAAGCGCATGATGATGCCGATGTTCAGTGAATTCATGGTTCAATACCCTGATATCAATATTGAGTTGATGATGAACAACCAAGCCGATCAGCTTGATCCAACGGAATGGGATGTAATTTTCAGAGTCGGTCCACAACGTGACTCCAGTCTAATCGCAAGAAAAATTAGCGAAGTGAAAGACATTCTTATCGCCAGCCCAGATTACTTAGCTAAAAACCCTGCACCAACTCATGCTGAAGAACTCGCTAACCACTCACTTCTTAAGGGTTACCCACTCATCAAGTGGCAACTGAGTAATTCAAATGAAGAAACCGTCATCAATAGTGAGAAAGGTCGCTTCAATGCCAATGCACTCAATGTCGTGAGACTAGCCTGTACTGAGGGCCTAGGAATCACCCTGATGCCTGACGTCATGATCAAAGAATACATTGAAGATGGTAGTTTAGTGCAAGTCTTAGAAGACTGGAGTGCCAACTCTCGTGATATTTATATGCTTTACAATCACAAAGACCACTTGCCAGAGAAGGTGAGATTGTTCATTGATTTTGTGATCGCCTACCACATTCACTAGCCCCTCTTTTCCGCAAACAAAAAACCAGAGCCGATGCTCTGGTTTTTGTTATTCAGCTCTTTTGCTAATGAAAAACTAAGCGCCTTCGTTATGTAGCTCTAGATTGGCAAGCTCTTGTTGGATCTCACGCTGAACTTTTGAGTCGTCATTCCGCAATGAGTCTAGGAAATCAAGGTAGGCTTGGTCAATATCGCCCGTTACATACTCACCGTTAAATACTGATGTATCAAAACGCGCAATATCTTGATTCCCCATACCCACTGCTGAGATTAAATCCGGCAATGTTTGGAAGATCAAAGCGTCAGCACCAATCTGCTTGCAAATCGTTTCATTGTCACGGCCATGAGCAATCAACTCTGTCGCGCTCGGCATATCAATACCATAGACATTAGGGAAGCGAACCTCAGGCGCGGCTGACACCATAAAGACTTTAGTTGCACCCGATTCACGAGCCATATCAATGATCTGCTCTGAGGTGGTACCACGAACAATAGAGTCATCCACCAGCAGTACGTTCTTACCCTTAAACTCAGAGCGAATCGCATTGAGCTTGCGGCGAACAGACTTCTTGCGCTGCTGCTGGCCTGGCATGATGAACGTACGACCCACGTAGCGGTTTTTCACAAAACCTTGGCGGTAAGGCTTGTTGATCGCTTGAGCAATACGCAGTGCAATGTCATTTGATGTTTCTGGAATTGGGATCACCACATCAATATCTAAGTCTGCGTACTCTTCTTTAATGCGCTTACCGAGTATTTCACCCATTTCAACGCGTGCGCTGTAAACTGAAATTTTGTCAATAAATGAGTCCGGGCGTGCAAAGTAAACAAACTCAAAAATACATGGGTTGAGCTGTGGATTGTCTGCACATTGCTTCGTGAAAAGCTCACCATCGAATGTTGTATAGATAGCCTCACCAGGTGCGACATCACGCATGAAATCGAAACCGACGGCATCAAGTGCCACCGATTCAGACGCCACCATGTACTCTGTTTTGCCAGCAACTTCACGCTTACCAAGGCACAATGGGCGAATGCCATGTGGGTCTCGGAATGCGATCATACCGTGGCCGATGATCATTGCGGTAACGGCGTAAGCGCCACGGATAGTGCGGTGCACATTTGCCACAGCGCGGAAAACGTCTTCTGAGGTGACATTACCCTTAACAGTATCGATCTCATGAGCCAATACGTTCAGCAGAACTTCAGAGTCTGAGGTGGTGTTTACATGGCGACGGTCTTTCTCGAACAACTTCTCACGAACTTCGTTTGCGTTCGTTAGGTTGCCGTTGTGAGCCAACGTGATGCCAAAAGGCGAGTTTACGTAGAAAGGCTGAGCTTCTGACGCGCTTGAACTGCCTGCAGTCGGGTAACGAACATGGCCAATGCCAACGTTACCTTGGAGGCGTTGCATGTGTTTTGCTTCAAAAACATCTTTGACTAAACCATTCGCTTTACGCAGACGAAAACGATTGCTTTCTATGGTACAAATACCAGCGGCATCTTGACCACGATGCTGCAATACAGTTAAAGCGTCATAAATAGACTGGTTTACAGGTGTTGAACCCACGATTCCAACAATACCACACATGTCCTAACCCTCGATTTTTCGACATTAACTGGCGCTAAAGTGCGCCAGAAGATAAGAAACTTGATGTCGCTTCGATATGTTCAAAAAAAGGTTCTATTACCATTCTAAAATGTGGAACAAGTTGAGAATTATCCCACCATTCGCTTTCATTTAAGCTGGTAAAAGTATCAACAAAGAAAAGTATTGCTGAAATAATGAGTACACCTCTTAGTGCCCCAAAAACAATACCCAATACTCTATCGGTACCAGACAAACCTGTTTTCTGAACTAGCTGACCGATGACATAGTTAACTAAGGCACCAACAACTAACGTTGCAACAAACAATGCTGCTATCGCAGCTCCGTTTCGAAACATCTCATCTTCAATATTGGTGAAGTACACGGCTAATTTAGCGTAGTACTGGCTAGCAATAAAAAATGCTCCAAACCAAATAACGAGTGACAACGCTTCTTTAGCGAAACCACGAACTAAACTGATCACGGCAGAGAAGCCGATCACGCCTAAAATGACAAAATCTAACCAATTCATGAATTCTTCATCTCAAGTTGGGGCGCATTTTAACAGAAAAAATGCTGACGCAAACGTTTACTTACGGATTTAACGGTTTAAATTTGAGCAATTGACCTTTTGAACCCGTAATTTTTTCTAATTCCTTAATTTGTCGCTCAAGTTTGGATTTAGAGACATCTGGGCCAATAATTACTCGCGTAAAAGTTTTTTCTTGCTTAGTGTGAGCCTGGTAACCTCGCTTTTGTAAATCCTTAACAACGTTTTTTGCGTTGTCAGCATTCTTCAAAGCCATCAGTTGGATGAGCCAAGCACTGTCTTGGTATTCATTTTTTTCCGGTACTGGCTTCACGACAACCGCCACTTTGTCTGCTTCTTTACTATTGGAAGCTGACGCCGTTTGCATATCTGAGTTATCGCCTCCCCCACTTTCAATCACTTGCTCAACCGGAGAGTCCGGCAGTGCAATTTGATCTTCTACAGGGGCAAGAACTTCAAACACTTCAACGTTACTATCAAGCTCTGGCTTAATCGGAATGCTTGCGAACTCTTCCTTATAGTGGAGCTTTTTACCATCGAGTAGATCGGGCAATACAATCACGCCAATGGCCACTAAAATGATGGTGCCAACGAGTCGGCTTTGGAATTTACTTGCCATTTAGTTTCCTTTTTTCTGCCAATGCTCCAACACCTCACCCACGGTATGGAAAGAACCGACAACCAACACCACATCGTCACCTTTAACCGCAGTTAAAGCCGCTTCAAACGCCGCGACAGGGTTTGAGTACTGCTCTACACCTTGTGGTAGGCTTTGACACAATTCAGCGGATGTGGCTGCGCGTGGCCCTTGTAATGACGCTGGGTACCACTGTGTTGCGATAGGGGCTAATACTGCCAATGTCGTTGGAATATCTTTGTCATGAAGCATAGCGACGACAACGTGTAAATTTTTGCCTGCGTATTGCTTCGTTACTTGCTGCGCAAAGTACTCGGCTGAATGTGGGTTGTGTGCCACATCAAGAACAATCACGGGTTGATCGCTAATTTGTTGCATACGCCCAGGAAGTTGTGCGTTCTTCATACCATTAACGACATTCACATCACTGATGCTAAGTTCTGAAGTGCCTAATGCCATCAACGCGGTTGCTGCGTTTGGTAGCGGTAGGCTTGGAATAGGTAGAGATTCTAATTGGAATGCACCGCTGCGCCAGTTCCAAGTATCGCCATCCACATCATAGGTATATTGGATGCCGACTTGATAGAACTCAGCCTTAATATCATCAGCGTGCGCTGCAACCGTCGCCGGTGGCTTAGGTTGACCACAGATAGCTGGCTTACCACTACGATAGATACCCGCTTTCTCAAAACCAATGACATTGATGTCGTCACCAAGCCAGTCAACATGGTCGACGGCTAAGCTAGTGATCACCGACACATCGTGCTCAACAATATTGGTTGCGTCTAAACGCCCGCCTAACCCCACTTCTAATAACACAACATCAACCGCTTCCGTTTGAAAAGCACGTAATGCGGCTAAAGTGCCGTATTCGAAAAAACTCAGACTGATTTCGCCACGCTGCCTCTCAATGAAATCGAAAGATTGAACCATCTTTTCATCGGGTAGATCTTGACCATTAATACGAACACGTTCGTTATAGCGAATTAAGTGGGGAGAGCTGTAAACACCAACCGAATAACCGGCATCTAATAGAATGGCTTCCATCAGGGCACACGTTGATCCTTTACCGTTGGTTCCGGCAACAGTAATCACATGTTGAGCAGGTTTGGTGAGGTTTGCCTTAGAGGCGACGGCCTGAACTCGGTCTAGCCCAAGATCAATAGCACTGGTGTGGATGTTTGATAAATAATCAAGCCACATCTCCAAAGAGGATGTGGCTTGAGGAATAGGTTGTTGACTCATCTAACTCATAACCATAATAAAGTTGGTTTGTTAGAAGGTACTTTACCCTTTTTCTGGCGCTTCTGGTACTTCATAAGTAGCTTCATTCGGTGAATCGTTCACAGAAACTACTAATGGTGAAGGTTGGTTGGTCATTTTAGCAACAAGGCTTGCAACACGCTGACGCATATCACGACGGTCAACAATCATGTCGATAGCACCGTGATCAAGTAGGAACTCACTGCGCTGGAAACCTTCAGGAAGATCTTCACGTACCGTTTGTTCGATTACACGACGTCCAGCAAAACCGATCAGTGCCTTTGGCTCACCAATGTTGATATCACCAAGCATAGCCAAACTTGCAGAGACACCACCCATAGTTGGGTCAGTCATGACTGAAACAAACGGTAGGCCTTTGGTAGACAAACGCTCTAAAGCGGCACTGGTTTTGGCCATTTGCATTAGAGACATCAATGCCTCTTGCATACGAGCACCACCACTGGCAGAGAAACAAACCAAGCCACAATTGTTTTCAATTGCCGCGTCGACAGCACGAACAAAACGCGCGCCAACAACCGAGCCCATTGAACCACCCATAAAGGAGAATTCAAAAGCACAGGCTACAATCGGTAACCCCATTAGTTCGCCTTGCATTGCTACAAGCGCATCTGTTTCGCCACTGTTCTTTTGAGCCGTAGAAATACGTTCTTTGTAACGCTTAGAGTCTTTAAACTTGAGCTTGTCTTGTGGCTCAAGATCCATACCTAGTTCAACGCGCTCACCTTTGTCTAGGAAGGTATCCAGACGACGGCGTGCTTTCATACGCATGTGATGATCACATTTTGGACATACTTCTAGGTTACGCTCTAATTCAGCGTGGTACAGAACCTGCTCACAAGATGTACATTTAGTCCAAACCCCCTCAGGGATGGACGCTTTACGAGATGTTACGATGTTGCTTTTTTCTAAAATCTTTTCAAGCCAACTCATGGAAGACCTTTTATATCGATTCTTCCGCTTGATTGCGAAAGAAATAAATTTGGGAATTATGCGTGGGAATTAAAGCACATAAAACAGCGACTGTGGATCAAAAACTGGTTGTACCTATTTTCTTTAACTATTCTACCCACGAAACCGTGATCATTTTTGAATCTAAGTCTCACATTTAGTTCAAATTATCCGGTAAAAATAGCGGGCCAATCGGCTCTCGTGGTAGCTCAAAATGTTCAGGATAATCAACATCCACCAAATAAAGGCCTTCTGCTTTAGCCGTAGCACCAGCCAATTTACGATTTTTAGCTTCAAGAAGCCACTGAATCCATTCTGGTTTCTGATCGCCCTTACCCACCATAATTAGGCTACCGGTGATATTTCGCACCATATGATGCACAAACGCGTTCGCTTTAATATCGATCACAATATAGTGGCCATGACGGGTCACGTTTAAGTGAATCATATTTCGCCAAGGGCTGCGTGACTGACAATGCGTGGCTCTGAACGACGTAAAGTCATTCTCGCCTAATAAGTATTGACCCGCTTCGTGCATTTTTTTCTCATCAAGGTGCCCATGATAATGGCTCACTCCTGAGTTTAAAATACCAGGGCGTAGTGCATGGTTAAAAATGATGTAACGATAACGGCGTGCCGTTGCAGAGAAACGAGCATGGAAATCCTCATTAACTTCTATCGCCCAGCGCACCGCAATATCTTTTGGCATATTGGCATTGGCACCCATTGTCCACGCCACCATTTTACGGTCAACATTGGTTTCAAAGTGAACAACTTGCCCTGTACCGTGAACCCCAGCATCGGTTCGACCTGCGCACTGAACTTCTACAGGGTGATTGGCGACAACCGAAAGAGCCTTTTCCAATTCTTCTTGGACACTTTTCACATCTCGCTGGCGCTGCCAACCAAAGTAGTGGGTACCGTTATATTCAATACCTAAAGCAATTTTCATGTTCTTGTTCTCTTTGAAAATGGGCGACAAAGTATATACGGAAATGAGAGCTATCCCAAATAGGATGGGGTTAAATCGACAATAATCAAAAAAAGTCATCCAAAAATAAAGGGTAGCATTCGCTACCCTTGGTGTTTCGTTGGATTTATCGACCGTTTAGCCTGTCAATAAGACTCTTTGCCTCACGTCGAATATCATCACTGCCATCAACAATCGCTTCTTCTAGGAGCTTAATAGCCCCTTTAGAGTCACTCATCTCGATATACATTTTGGCCAAATCCAGCTTACCTGCCGCTTCTGCATTGCTATCGACATCAAAGTTATCGATATCACCGATCACATCAGGGAATTCATTTAAACCAACGTCAAGCTTGAGCTCTTCATCATCCGGGCTAATAACCGTTTCACTTTCTTGCTCAACTTGAGCCATCAGTTCATCGATCGTCATGTATTGCTTATCACTATGATTGCTCGAGTCGGCTAAGTTGTCTTGCTCCGCCCAATTCTCTTTTGTGATTTTCGGTTCAGTTTGCTGCTCTGCCGACGCCCAGATCTCTTGCTGATCATCTGGGACATCATGATGTAGGCTAGATTGTTGCTCTGGCGCTAAATTAAAGCCCTTCCAATCTTCGCCGCCCACTTCAAGCATGGCATCAATATCTAGCCCTGCGCTATCAATCGATGTGGCATCGAGTGGCTGTTTGAACATGTTATCGGCAGAATCTTGCGTCTCTTCTGAAAGCAACTCAGCTAACGCTGTTTCACCAAAGTTATCAAGATTCTCTGGTTGCTCTTGAGCTGTACTTAAAACTGCAGGTGAGCTTGGTGCGGACCCAGGGGGGGTATCACCCGCCAACTCTGTCTCATTAAACTCTGAGAAATCGCTAGCCCCATTAAAGCTTTGCGGGTTTGAGAACAAATCATGCAGCACGTCTTGCTCTTCCCCCTGTGGGCTAAACGCCGTAATCGAGGCCGGCTTTTCTTCAAACGCATCCGAGATGGCTTCATCTTCACCGTATTCTGGCAGCTCAAATTCATCCAACTCTATGCCTGAGTCGTGTGCAACAGGCTCTGGATTACTTTGCTCGATGTCATCTAAAATCGAGTCCGCTTTGGCACTCTCTTCATCGTATTCAGGAAGCTCAAGGTCATCGAACTCTAGCTTTTCTGTATCAAGCGCTAAATCTTGCTCTAGCTGTGCTTCATCAGGCTCACTAATGACTTCCGCCAACGCGTCTTCTTCGCCAAACTCTGGAAGCTCAACGTCATCAAACGAGAACTCAGGTTCGCCTTCTTGCCCTAGCACTTCAGCTTGTGTATCGGCTTCAGCTTGTGCCTCAGTTTCAACTTGCGGTGCCATTTCTACTTGAGGCTCAGCGTCAAGTGTAGGTTCAACAGCAGGTGCCACTGGCTCTGGTATTACTTTAACATCAGATTTAACATCGGCTTCGGTTTCAGCTTCAGCCAATGTTTCTTGTGCCGACGTATCTTCTTCAATCAACCAATCATCGTCTTGTGGTACGCCAAATTCATTGGGGATGATCTCTGGCATATTAGCCGCACGGACTGGCTCAGGCTCTGGCTCTGGCTCTGGCTCTGGCTCTGGCTCTGGCTCTGGCTCTGGCTCTGGCTCTGGCTCTGGCTCTGGCTC
>NZ_CANLBV010000095.1 GCF_947488985.1 uncultured Vibrio sp. | reverse complement strand
CGAGATACGAGATACGAGATACGAGATACGAGATACGAGATACGAGATACGAGATACGAGATACGAGATACGAGATATTATTAAAAACGAGTGCAGCACAAGCAAGCGAAAATACCAAACATTGTAGTGCAATTTTTATCTATTTTATTTTTTACAGATACAAAAAAGCCGAGCAACCGCTCGGCTTTTTGTATTAATAACCTAGTATAGATTACTCAGCAGCTTCTTCAGCAGCTGGGCGGTCTACAAGCTCAATGTAAGCCATTGGAGCTTTATCACCAGTACGGAAACCACATTTAAGAATGCGAGTGTAACCACCTTGGCGAGCCGCGAAACGCGGGCCTAGTTCGTTAAATAGTTTTGCTACAACTTCGTTATCACGAGTGCGAGCAAATGCAAGACGACGGTTAGCAACACTGTCTGTCTTAGCTAGGGTAATCAGTGGCTCAATTACGCGACGTAGTTCTTTTGCTTTAGGCACGGTAGTTTTGATAACTTCGTGACGAACAAGAGAGCTAGCCATGTTGCTGAACATCGCTTTACGATGACTGCTGTTGCGGTTGAGTTGACGACCACTTTTACGATGGCGCATGACCTAATCCTTCTAACTTTTCGATTAATCTTCAGCGATTGACGCTGGTGGCCAGTTTTCTAGACGCATGCCTAGAGAAAGACCACGTGAAGCAAGCACATCTTTAATCTCTGTAAGAGATTTCTTACCAAGGTTTGGCGTTTTAAGTAGCTCAACCTCAGTGCGCTGTACAAGATCACCGATGTAGTGAATCGCTTCTGCTTTCAAACAGTTAGCAGAGCGAACTGTTAGTTCAAGATCGTCTACAGGACGTAGTAGGATAGGATCGAATTCTGGCTTCTCCTCCTTCTCCTCAGGTACACGTACATCACGAAGATCTACGAACGCATCCAATTGTTCAGCTAAAATTGTAGCTGCACGACGGATTGCTTCCTCAGGTTCTAGAGTACCGTTCGTTTCCATATCGATAACAAGCTTGTCTAAATCAGTACGTTGTTCTACACGTGCCGCTTCTACAGCGTAAGCGATTTTATCAACCGGGCTGTAAGTAGCATCAACAAGTAGACGACCGATTGGACGCTCATCTTCTTCAGTATGGATACGAGCTGAAGCTGGAACGTAACCACGACCACGTTCAACTTTGATACGCATAGCGATCTCAGCGTTGTCATCCGTAAGGTGACAAATAACGTGCTCAGGGTTAGCGATCTCTACATCACCATCGTGGGTGATGTCACCTGCAACAACAGGGCCTGAGCCTGATTTGTTCAGTGTAATAAACACTTCATCTTTGCCTTCAGCAACGCGTACAGCCAGACCTTTAAGGTTTAGAAGGATTTCAAGGATATCTTCCTGAACGCCTTCTTTAGTACTGTATTCGTGTAGCACACCTTCAATTTCAACTTCTGTTACGGCACAACCCGGCATAGAAGATAGAAGAATGCGGCGAAGAGCATTACCTAGAGTGTGGCCGAAACCGCGCTCTAATGGCTCAAGAGTTACTTTCGCGTGTGTCGTATTGATCTGTTCAATGTCAACAAGACGCGGCTTAAGAAATTCTGTTACAGAACCCTGCATTGTGTCCTCTCTTTTTTTAACCTTACTTAGAGTAAAGTTCGACGATCAAGTGTTCATTGATGTCAGCTGATAGGTCAGAACGCTCAGGCATACGCTTGAATGTACCTTCCATTTTGCCAGCATCTACTTCAATCCAAGTTGGCTTTTCACGTTGTTCAGCAACTTCTAGAGCCGCTTTAATACGAGATTGCTGTTTAGCTTTCTCGCGGATAGAAACAACGTCGTTTGCCGCTACTTTGAAAGAAGGAACGTTTACAACTTTACCGTTAACTAGGATAGACTTGTGGCTAACTAGTTGACGAGATTCAGCACGAGTAGCGCCAAAGCCCATACGGTAAACTACGTTATCAAGACGACCTTCAAGAAGCTGAAGCAGGTTTGCACCCGTGTTGCCTTTAAGACGTGCAGCTTCTTTGTAGTAGTTGCGGAATTGTTTTTCTAGAACGCCGTAGATACGACGAACTTTTTGCTTCTCACGAAGCTGAACGCCATACTCAGATAGACGACCGCGACGAGCGCCGTGTACACCTGGTGCGTTATCAATTTTACACTTGGTATCGATCGCACGGACACCAGACTTAAGAAATAAGTCAGTACCTTCGCGACGGCTAAGCTTCAGCTTAGGACCCAAATATCTTGCCATGATCTTTCTCCAATATTCCTAGAAACGAAACTTAAACGCGACGTTTCTTAGGTGGACGACAACCGTTATGAGGGATTGGTGTCGCATCAACAATGTTAGTGATACGGAAACCAGCAGCGTTCAGTGCACGAACTGTAGATTCGCGACCTGGACCTGGACCCTTAACCATAACTTCCAAGTTCTTTAGGCCATATTCTTTAGCCATTTCACCACAACGCTCAGCTGCAACTTGTGCTGCGAACGGAGTAGATTTACGAGAACCACGGAAACCTGAACCACCTGCTGTAGCCCATGCAAGAGCGTTGCCTTGACGGTCAGTGATAGTTACGATTGTGTTGTTGAAAGAAGCATGAATGTGCGCTACGCCATCAGCTACTTGCTTGCGTACGCGCTTACGCGCGCGAGTTGGTTGTTTTGCCATTGTACTCTACCTTATCCGACTATTTCTTGATCGGCTTGCGCGGACCCTTACGGGTGCGAGCGTTGGTTTTAGTACGCTGTCCACGTAGTGGTAGACTGCGACGATGACGAAGACCGCGGTAACAGCCAAGGTCCATAAGACGCTTGATGTTCATCGATACTTCACGACGTAGATCACCTTCTACAGTGTATTTAGCTACACCATCACGCAGTTGATCGATCTGCTCTTCAGTTAGTTCACTGATCTTAGCATCTTCAGCAATACCCACTTCAGCTAGAATAGCTTGAGAGCGAGTTTTACCAATACCGTAGATTGCAGTTAATGCAATTACAGAATGCTTATGATCAGGAATGTTAATGCCGGCTATACGGGCCATTATTCACTCCTAAGGGGTTCATAAAAGAATTATCCGCAGCAAAGCCCGTTATGGATACGCTGCGGCATACTACTTCTTTTGCACGCAAAAGGTAGGCCGAGGAATATACTCGACTCTACCTTGTATTTCAAGTAAAAATTTCTGCTAATTAGCCTTGGCGTTGCTTATGCTTTGGCTCACTGCAAATCACGCGAACGACACCGTTACGCTTGATAACTTTACAGTTACGGCAGATTTTTTTAACGGAAGCACGAACTTTCATTGCTAAACTCCGTAAATGGAATCGAAAATATTACAACCGGGTTAACGGCCGTAACCTTTCAGATTCGCTTTCTTTAAAACAGAATCATACTGTTGTGACATCAGATGAGTCTGTACCTGTGCCATGAAATCCATGATAACAACCACTACGATTAGTAGTGATGTGCCGCCAAAGTAGAAACGAACGTTCCACGCGACCATCATGAATTCAGGAATCAGACATATAAAAGTAATGTATAGAGCACCTGCAAGGGTTAATCTAGTCATCACTTTATCGATATATTTCGCTGTCTGCTCACCTGGGCGGATACCGGGTACGAATGCACCAGACTTCTTCAAATTATCAGCTGTTTCACGTGGGTTAAACACCAACGCAGTATAGAAGAAACAGAAGAAGATGATAGCTGCAGCATAAAGCATTACATACAGAGGCTGACCTGGGCTAAGAGCTAATGACACGTCAGTTAACCAACCGAACGCGCTGCTTTCACCATTTTGACCAAACCACTGCGCTAATGTTCCTGGGAACAAAATAATACTCGATGCAAAAATCGCTGGAATAACACCTGCCATATTAATTTTAAGAGGCAAGTGAGAGCTTTGTGCTGCAAATACTTTACGACCTTGTTGACGCTTCGCATAGTTAACGACGATACGACGCTGACCACGTTCCATGAAAACAACGAAGTAAATTACAGCAAAAGACAATACAGCAATTAACAGCAGAAGAAGCACATGCAATTCACCTTGACGCGCTTGCTCGATTGTTTGACCGATTGCAGAAGGCAATCCAGCAACAATACCTGCAAAAATCAGAATGGAAATACCATTACCGATTCCTCGCTCAGTGATTTGTTCACCTAACCACATTAAGAACATGGTACCAGTTACTAAACTCACGGTAGCAATAAGCGTAAACATGGTTTGGTTGATAACAACCAGATTATCGACCATGTTTGGTAAGCCTGTTGCGATACCAATAGCTTGGAATGTTGCAAGTACAAGCGTGCCGTAGCGTGTATATTGGCTTATCTTACGACGGCCTGCTTCACCCTCTTTCTTGAGTTCCGCTAACGCTGGATGAACTACAGTTAGCAATTGGACTACTATCGATGCCGAAATATACGGCATGATACCCAATGCTAATATAGATGCACGCTCAAGAGCACCACCGGAGAACATGTTAAACATTTCAACGATGGTACCTTTTTGCTGATCGAACAAATCGGCAAGTACAGCTGCGTCAATACCAGGGATCGGCACAAAAGAGCCAGCTCGGAATACTAAAAGTGCACCAATTACGAATAATAAGCGCGACTTTAGTTCACTTAAGCCGCTCTGAGCACTACGAAAATCTTGTCCTGGTTTCTTTGCCATCTGTACCTCATCCCTCGAGATTATGCCTCGATTTTACCGCCTGCAGCTTCGATTGCAGCTTTAGCGCCTTTAGTCACGCGTAGACCTTTAACAGTCACAGCTTTGCTTAGGTCACCAGAAAGAACGATCTTAACAAATTCGATGTTCTTAGTGATAACGTTAGCAGCTTTAAGGCTGTTAAGATCAACTACGTCACCTGTTACTTTCGCTAGCTCAGCTAGACGAACTTCAGCAGACACTAGGCTCTTACGAGAAGTGAAACCGAATTTAGGTAGACGTTGTTTTAGAGGCATTTGACCGCCTTCAAAACCTGGACGTACAGAGCCGCCAGAACGTGACTTTTGACCTTTGTGACCGCGGCCACCTGTTTTACCAAGGCCAGAACCGATACCACGACCTACACGCTTCTTAGAAGGTTTAGAGCCAGCAGCCGGTGATAGAGTATTCAAACGCATTCTGATTACTCCTCAATCTTAACCATGTAGTAAACCTTGTTGATCATACCGCGTACGCACGGAGTATCTTCAAGTTCTACTGTATGGTTGATGCGACGAAGACCTAGACCTTTAAGGCACGCTTTGTGCTTAGGTAGGCGACCAATTGAGCTTTTAGTTTGAGTTACTTTAATAGTTGCCATCGTGTGCTTACTCCGAAATAGATTCAACAGTTAGACCACGTTTAGCAGCAACCATTTCTGGTGACTTAACGTCTACTAGAGCACCAATCGTTGCGCGAACAACGTTGATAGGGTTCGTAGAACCGTATGCTTTAGAAAGTACGTTATGTACGCCCGCAACTTCAAGTACAGCACGCATTGCACCACCGGCAATAACACCTGTACCTTCAGCAGCTGGCTGCATGTAAACTTTAGAGCCCGAATGACGACCTTTCACCGGGTGGTGAAGAGTGCCTTCGTTCAGCGCAACTGTAACCATGTTACGGCGCGCCTTTTCCATTGCTTTTTGAATCGCTGCAGGTACTTCACGAGCTTTGCCGTAACCGAAACCTACACGACCATTACCGTCACCAACTACTGTTAGTGCAGTGAAGCTCATGATTCGACCACCTTTAACCGTCTTAGATACACGGTTAACAGCGATCAGCTTTTCTTGCAAATCATTAGCTTGTTGTTGTTCTTTAGCCATCTTCCAACCCTACCTTAGAATTTCAGACCAGCTTCGCGAGCAGATTCTGCTAGCGCCGCTACTCGACCGTGGTATTGGAAACCAGAACGATCAAATGCAACTGTAGCTACGCCTTTTTCAAGAGCGCGCTCAGCAACAGCTTTACCAACTGCTTTAGCTGCATCAACGTTACCAGTGTTCTTAACTTGCTCACGGATCGCTTTTTCTACAGTAGAAGCAGCTGCGATAACCTCAGAGCCGTTTGCCGCGATAACTTGTGCGTATACATGGCGAGGAGTACGGTGTACTACCAGGCGAGTTGCACCAAGTTCTGCAATCTTACGACGTGCACGTGTAGCACGACGGATGCGAGATGCTTTCTTATCCATAGTGATACCTTACTTCTTCTTAGCTTCTTTAGTACGCACATTTTCATCTGCGTAACGAACACCTTTACCTTTGTAAGGCTCAGGAGCACGGTAAGAACGAATGTCAGCCGCAACTTGACCTACTACTTGCTTATCGCAACCAGTAATGATGATCTCAGTTTGGCTAGGGCACTCAGCTTTAATACCTTCAGGTAGAGCGTGCTCTACTGGGTGAGAAAAGCCAAGAGTTAGAGCTACAGAGTTGCCTTTCATAGCAGCACGGTAACCAACACCCTTAAGAGTTAGCTTCTTAGTGAAGCCCTCAGTAACACCCACAACCATGTTATTAACTAGAGCGCGAGCTGTACCAGCTTGTGCCCATGCGTTAGTAACACCTTCTTTCGGACCGAAAGTCAGTTTGGTTTCTTCCTGTGCAATAACTACGGCGCTGTTAAGAACGCGAGTAAGCTCACCTTTGCTACCTTTTACAGTAACTTCTTGGCCGTTTAGTTTCACCTCTACGCCAGCTGGAATAGCGACAGGTGCTTTAGCAACACGAGACATAATCTACTCCTTAAGCTACGTAACAGATGATTTCACCGCCAAGACCTGCTTTACGAGCAGCACGGTCAGACATCAGACCCTTGGAAGTAGAAACAACTGCAATACCAAGACCACCCATCACTGTAGGTAAAGAGTCTTTATTTTTATAAACTCTTAGACCAGGACGTGATACGCGCTTGATTTGCTCGATTACAGGTTTAGCTTGGAAGTACTTAAGAGTAACTTCTAGCTCAGGTTTTACTTCGCTGTTTACAGCGAAGTCTACGATGTAACCTTCAGCTTTAAGTAATGCAGCAATTGCAACTTTAAGCTTTGAAGAAGGCATTTTTACAGCAACTTTATTTGCTGCCTGACCGTTACGAACTCGGGTCAGCATATCCGAAATCGGATCTTGCATGCTCATAAGATTTACTCCAAATGATTAAGTGGCAATTACCAGCTAGCCTTACGAAGACCCGGAATCTCGCCTTTCATGCAAGCTTCACGAACCTTAATGCGGCTTAGACCGAATTTACGTAGGTAACCGTGTGGACGACCAGTTTGGTTGCAACGGTTGCGCTGACGTGATGCACTTGAATCACGTGGAAGAGATTGCAGTTTAAGAACTGCATTCCAACGATCTTCTTCAGATGCGTTTACATCGCTAATGATAACTTTTAGCGCAGAACGCTTTTCAGCGAACTTAGCTACTAGTTTTGCACGTTTAGCTTCACGTGCTTTCATTGATTGTTTAGCCATAACAGTAACCCTACCCTTACTTACGGAATGGGAAGTTAAAGGCAGCCAGCAGAGCTCGGCCTTCCTCATCGGATCCCGCAGAAGTCGTGATAGTAATATCAAGACCGCGGATACGATCGACTTTATCGTAGTCGATTTCCGGAAAGATGATTTGCTCGCGAACGCCCATGCTGTAGTTACCGCGTCCGTCAAAAGACTTAGCGCTAACACCACGGAAATCACGTACACGTGGAAGTGCGATAGAGATTAAACGCTCTAAAAATTCCCACATGCGCTCACCACGCAAGGTTACTTTACAACCAATTGGGTAGCCTTCACGAATTTTGAAACCAGCTACAGATTTACGCGCTTTCGTGATAAGTGGCTTTTGACCAGAGATCGTTGCCATATCAGATGCTGCGTTTTCTAGCAGTTTCTTATCGTTGATTGCTTCACCAACGCCCATGTTTAGGGTGATTTTCTCAATCCTAGGGACTTGCATGACGCTTGTGTAGCTGAACTCTTTGGTAAGCTCAGCGACTACAGACGACTTGTAGTAATCATGCAGTTTCGCCATAGTAGAACTCCAAATTACTTCTAATTAGTTAGAAACAGTTTCGCCGTTAGATTTGAAGAAACGAACTTTCTTACCATCTTCGATACGGAAACCGATACGGTCTGCTTTACCAGTAGCCGCGTTAAAAACAGCAACGTTAGAAGCATCAATAGCTGCTTCTTGTTCAACGATGCCACCTTGTTGACCTAGAGCCGGAACCGGCTTTTGGTGTTTCTTAACAAGGTTGATGCCTTCAACGATAACTTTACCAGTTGTCAGAACCTTAGTTACTTTACCTTTCTTGCCTTTATCTTTACCAGCAAGAATGATTACTTCGTCATTACGACGGATTTTAGCTGCCATGTTGCCGCTCCTTACAGAACTTCAGGTGCTAGTGATACAATCTTCATGAATTTCGCGTTACGAAGTTCACGAGTCACAGGACCAAAGATACGTGTGCCGACTGGTTGCTCAGTAGTGTCATTTAACAATACACAAGCATTACTGTCGAAGCGAATGACAGAACCGTCTGGGCGACGAACGCCTTTACGGGTGCGCACTACTACCGCCTTCAGAACATCACCTTTCTTTACTTTACCGCGAGGAATCGCTTCCTTCACTGTAACCTTGATGACGTCACCGATATGTGCATAACGGCGGTGAGAGCCACCCAGAACCTTAATACACATTACCTTGCGCGCGCCAGAGTTATCTGCTGCGTCAAGTGTACTTTGCATCTGGATCATTGTTAGTGCTCCGCTAAATATTAAAACTAGACCCTCTCGGGTCGGGCTGCCTCTTTAAAAGGGACGCGAATTGTACCACCCTTTTTTTGAATTGGGTAGACAAAAAACAAGCGGCCCCAAAAAATAATTTGGAGCCGCTTATAAGTCATAGAATTACAAAGATTAAATCTTCGCTTTTTCTAGAACTTTAACCAATGTCCAAGACTTAGTCTTAGACAGAGGACGACACTCAGCGATTTCAACTTTGTCGCCTAGGCCACAAATGTTGTCTTCGTCGTGTGCGTGTACTTTAGTCGTGCGTTTAACGAACTTACCGTAAATTGGGTGTTTTACAGTGCGTTCAATAGCAACAACGATAGACTTGTCCATCTTGTCACTTACTACACGGCCTTGCTGGATGCGGTTAGTTTCGCTCATTATGCGCCTGCCTTTTCAGTCAAAACAGTTTTCACACGTGCGATGTCACGGCGTACAGCTTTTAGAGTATGAGTTTGCTGAAGTTGACCAGTCGCAGCTTGCATGCGCAAGTTGAACTGTTCACGTAGCAAATTCAATAGCTCAGCGTTAAGCTCTTCAACGTTCTTTTCGCGTAGATCTTGTGCTTTCATCACATCACCTGCTTAGTTACAAAAGTAGTTTTAACAGGCAGTTTACGCGCCGCTAGGCGGAACGCTTCACGTGCCAACTCTTCAGGTACGCCATTCATCTCGTACATAACTTTGCCAGGTTGGATTTGAGCAACCCAGTACGCAACTGAACCTTTACCTTTACCTTGACGAACTTCAAGAGGCTTTTCAGTGATCGGCTTGTCTGGGAATACACGAATCCAGATTTGACCTTGACGCTTAATGTGACGTGTCATAGCACGACGTGCCGCTTCGATTTGACGTGCAGTCAGACGACCACGGCCAACAGCTTTAAGACCGAATTCGCCGAAGCTTACTTCAGTACCTTTAGCTAGACCACGGTTACGACCAGTCATAACCTTGCGGAACTTAGTACGTTTTGGTTGTAGCATCGTTCGACTCCTTACTTACGGCCTTTACGCTGCTTCTTAGGCTTATCGCCTTTTGGCTCTACTGCGTTAGCAGCTGGCATACCGCCTAGAATCTCACCTTTGAAGATCCAAACTTTAATGCCGATCACACCGTATTGAGTGTGAGCCGAAGAAGTTGCGTAATCAATGTCTGCACGTAGAGTGTGTAGAGGCACACGGCCTTCACGGTACCACTCAGAACGTGCGATTTCAGCACCGCCAAGACGGCCGCCTACTTGTACTTTGATGCCTTTAGCGCCTAGACGCATAGCATTTTGTACCGCACGCTTCATTGCACGACGGAACATAACACGACGCTCTAGTTGAGACGCGATGCTATCAGCTACAAGCTGACCATCTAGCTCAGGCTTACGTACTTCAGCGATGTTAATTTGCGCTGGTACACCTGCGATTTTAGCTACAGCTGCGCGTAGCTTCTCTACGTCTTCACCTTTCTTACCGATAACAACGCCAGGACGAGCAGTGTGAATAGTCACACGGATGCTCTTAGCTGGACGCTCGATAACGATACGAGATAATGATGCTTTTTGTAGTTCCTTGGTAAGGAACTGACGTACCTTGAAGTCGCCGTCTAGGTTGTCAGCGAATTCGTTGGTATTAGCAAACCATGTAGCATTCCAAGGCTTAACGATGCCAAGACGAATACCATTAGGATGTACTTTCTGACCCATTGCTTACTCTCCTAGTCTTTAGCGATCTGCTACAACAATAGTGATGTGGCTTGAACGCTTCAAGATACGATCCGCACGACCTTTAGCACGAGGCATAATACGCTTCATGATAGGGCCCTCATCTACGAAGATTTTAGCGACATTTAGATCGTCGATATCTGCACCTTCGTTATGTTCCGCGTTAGCGATAGCTGACTCTAGAACTTTCTTAACTAGTACAGCAGCTTTTTTGTTGCTGAAAGTTAGAATTTCTAGAGCTTGGTCTACCGACTTACCGCGAATTTGGTCTGCAACTAAGCGAGCTTTCTGTGGAGAAATACGAGCAAAGTTATGTTTAGCTAAAGCTTCCATCATCTACTCCTTATTTCTTCTTAGCTTTCTTATCTGCAGCATGACCGCGATAAGTACGAGTTGGTGCAAATTCGCCCAGTTTGTGACCGATCATTTCTTCGGTAACGAAAACTGGAACGTGCTGACGACCATTATGGACAGCGATGGTCAAACCAATCATTGTTGGGATGATCATTGAGCGACGGGACCAAGTCTTAATAGGCTTTTTGTCTCCGCTTTCCACCGCTTTCTCTACCTTCTTCAGCAAGTGTAGGTCAATAAAAGGACCTTTCTTGAGAGAACGTGGCATGGCGATTCCTCTTTATAAATTATTTAGTGCGACGACGTACGATGTACTTGTCAGTGCGCTTGTTCTTACGAGTCTTGAAGCCCTTAGTAGGAACGCCCCAAGGAGAAACTGGGTGACGACCACCAGATGTGCGGCCTTCACCACCACCATGTGGGTGATCCACCGGGTTCATTACTACACCACGTACGGTTGGACGTACGCCGCGCCAGCGTGAAGCACCAGCTTTACCAAGTTCACGTAGCATATGCTCAGAGTTACCAACTTCACCGATCGTAGCACGACCTTCAGAAAGAACTTTGCGCATTTCACCAGAACGTAGACGGATAGTTACGTATGCACCATCGCGAGCGATGATTTGAGCATAAGCACCAGCCGAACGAGCTAGTTGTGCACCTTTACCAGGCTTAAGTTCAACACAGTGTACAGTAGAACCTACTGGGATGTTGCGCATCGGCAGAGTGTTACCTGCTTTGATTGGCGCATCTACACCAGATTGAATCTGGTCACCTGCGTTAACACCTTTAGGTGCAATGATGTAACGACGCTCACCGTCTGCGTACAGAACTAGAGCGATGTTAGCACTACGGTTTGGATCGTATTCTAGACGCTCAACTTTCGCTGGGATGCCATCTTTAGTACGTTTGAAGTCAATCAGACGGTAATGGTGCTTATGACCACCACCGATGTGACGTACTGTAATACGACCGTTGTTGTTACGACCACCGTTCTTAGAGTTTTTCTCTAAAAGTGGTGCGTATGGCTTACCCTTGTGCAGGTCAGCGTTAACAACTTTAACGACGTGACGACGACCAGGGGAAGTCGGCTTACATTTAACAATAGCCATTTTTACTACTCCTGTTATTCCGCGCCGCCAACGAAGTCAAGATCTTGACCTTCTTTCAAAGTAACGTAGGCTTTCTTAACGTCTGAACGACGGCCTTCACGCATACCTTGACGTTTGGTCTTACCCTTTAATACAAGAGTATTTACAGACTTAACTTCAACTTCAAATAGCTTTTCTACAGCTGCTTTGATCTCTTTCTTAGTTGCATCTTTAGCTACTTTGAAAACGATAGTGTTCGCTTTCTCAGCTGCCATAGTTGCTTTTTCAGAGATGTGCGGAGCACGTAGAACTTTTAAGATACGCTCTTCAGTGATCATGCTAGCATCTCCTCAACTTGCTTAACTGCGTCAGCAGTCATTAGAACCTTGTCGAAAGCGATTAGTGATACTGGATCAACACCAGCAACATCACGTGCATCTACTTTGTATAGGTTACGAGCAGCTAAGAATAGATTTTCATCTACTTCGCCAGTCACAATCAGAACGTCGTTTAGCTCAAGCTCTTTAAGCTTAGCTACAAGTTCTTTTGTTTTTGGTGCTTCTACAGAGAAGTTATCAACAACGATTAAACGCTCTTGACGAACTAGCTCAGAAAGAATGCTCTTCATAGCACCGCGGTACATTTTTTTGTTTACTTTTTGGCTGTGATCTTGTGGTTTCGCAGCAAAAGTAACACCACCTGTACGCCAGATTGGGCTACGAATTGTACCAGCACGTGCGCGGCCAGTACCTTTTTGACGCCATGGCTTAGCGCCACCGCCAGATACTTCAGAACGAGTCTTTTGAGCACGAGTACCTTGACGAGCACCTGCTGCATATGCAACAACTACTTGGTGTACAAGAGCTTCGTTGAAGTCACGTCCGAAAGTAGTCTCGGAAACAGTTAGTGCATCAGCACCTTTAACCATCAATTCCATTACTTACTCCTAGACGTTATGCTTTAACAGCAGGTTTTACGATCACGTTTCCGCCTGTTGAGCCCGGTACTGCACCTTTAATAAGGAGTAGATTGCGCTCAGCGTCAACACGTACGATCTCTAGGTTTTGAGTCGTTACACGCTCAGCACCCATGTGACCTGCCATTTTCTTGCCTTTAAACACGCGGCCTGGAGTTTGACATTGGCCAATTGAACCCGGTGCGCGGTGAGACAAAGAGTTACCGTGAGTCATATCTTGAGTAGAGAAGTTCCAACGCTTGATAGCGCCTTGGAAGCCTTTACCTTTAGATGTACCAGTAACGTCTACTTTTTTAATTTCGTTGAAAAGTTCTACGTTTAGCTCAGCGCCAACTTCAAACTCTTCGCCGTTTTCTAAACGGAATTCCCAAAGACCGCGACCTGCTTCTACACCCGCTTTCGCGAAGTGACCAGCTTCAGGTTTAGTTACACGGTTAGCTTTCTTAGCACCAGTAGTTACTTGGATTGCTGCGTAGCCGTCTGTCTCAAGAGTTTTAACTTGAGAAATACGGTTCGCTTCAACCTCAACAACAGTTACTGGGATAGAAACGCCTTCTTCAGTAAATACGCGGGTCATACCCACTTTACGTCCGACTAGACCAATCATTATTCTTATCTCCCTTAACCTAGGCTGATTTGAACATCAACGCCAGCTGCAAGATCAAGACGCATTAGAGCATCAACAGTTTTGTCTGTTGGCTCAACGATGTCGATCAAACGCTTGTGAGTACGAATTTCGTACTGATCACGTGCATCTTTGTTGACGTGTGGAGAGGTAAGAACAGTGAAACGCTCTTTACGAGTAGGTAGTGGAATAGGACCACGAACCTGTGCGCCAGTACGTTTTGCTGTTTCAACGATTTCCGCAGTTGAAGCATCGATTAGCTTGTAATCAAACGCTTTAAGGCGGATACGAATACGTTGGTTCTGCATGAGACAGAGCTCCAATTATTAAAAATTACACAAACAATATCGCCACTCAAACTCGATAAGACGAGAGAATGCCGATTGATTTATGTGAAACCGTAGCATCCAAGATTAGGACGCATTGTCAGTTAACTTTTGAAGCAAGCACGAAGCTCGCTATTTTTATTAACCGCGAACATAAGCTGAGTATACATTACTAGGTAAGACCTACTCCTCAGTGCTCATTGGTTCACAACCAGCGTTAGCCAGTGCGTCGCATTATACAGATCACATTTTAACTTGCAACCCGTGTTTGAAAAATAATCGTAGAATCTATTTAGGAGTATCAGTGGGGAGTTTTTAATATAGGTACCGCCCTACATTACTTTGTAAAGTCAGGTAGCAACTGCCTCTATAAAGCTCTGCTGCTACCTCTTTTATTTATGGATTTTAACCTTCGTCTTCATCCACATATTGAGCTTGTAGATAGTTTTGTATCCCTGTCATTTTGATTAAACCAAGTTGGGTTTCTAACCAATCGACGTGATCCTCTTCATCTTCTAGGATATCCTGGAAAAGATCTCGCGATACGTAATCGTGAATGTCTTCTGCATACGCTATTGCATTCTTTAGATCGGGGATCGCTTCCATCTCTAAAGACAGATCACATTGGAGCATCTCTTCGGTATCTTCACCAATTTTAAGTTTGCCCAAATCTTGAAGATTTGGGAGACCTTCTAAAAATAGTATGCGTTCAATTAGATGATCAGCATGTTTCATTTCATCGATAGACTCGTGATACTCCTTGTCAGCAAGATGCTTTAGACCCCAGTCTTTATACATACGTGCATGCAAAAAATATTGGTTTATTGCGACGAGTTCGTTACCAAGAATTTTATTGAGATGTTGAATGATGATTGGATCGCCTTTCATGACATAGCCCTCCTCTTTGGCTCTTCTAACTGTAGAACCAATTCGAGAAGTGTCAAAAAGCTAATGCTCTTTTAGCAAAACTAGCTTGCCTGTTTGAACAGGTCTTTTGCAGTATCGTTAATGACTTCTTTCGCTGAGCGCACGCATTTACCGCATTGACTACCAAGTGCTGTACACTTTTTAATTCCTTTGATGTCAGTAATGCCCTCTTCTATTACGAGCTTGCGGATTTTTTTATCCGAAACCCCATGGCATAAACAAATGTACATACTAAAACCTAAACCTTTAACTGAGGCTTAAATATAAAAAGGAATCATTCTTATTACCAGTCATATTAAAGGTTTGGTTATATCGATTGGTTATAGTGTTTTGCGAGTAATCGGTAAAAATGGCTTTGAAGCTTGTATTACGGAAAGGGGTTATTAAGGCGTGTCAGTAAATAACTGTATTTAAATTGGAATATAGTTTGCGGTTATTAAGTGCGATGAATTTCCCTTATAACCAAAATAAAAAGGAAGCCGAAGCTCCCCTTTTCAGATGCGTGCTCTTCTAATGAAGAGAGCGCAAAAATCTAAATGCTATTAAGCGAAGATTTTAGCTACAACACCAGCACCAACTGTACGGCCACCTTCGCGGATTGCGAAACGTAGACCTTCGTCCATTGC
>NZ_CANLBV010000094.1 GCF_947488985.1 uncultured Vibrio sp. | reverse complement strand
TACCTTTAACGATCAAAGTTAAAGGTTACGACGTTTATTGAAAGGATTGAATGAGTCGATTTAAAGACGCTTACATTTTAATTAACATGATAAACCTCTAGTCAACGATCAATTTATGCTGTTACCTTAGTTGGGTACAGAACATCAATAAAGACACAGATGTAACACTTTAAATAGTTACAGATTAAATGTAAGAAAGAGAAATAAAGCATGGAAGCGCTACAAAGCGGCAATAAATATCTCGCCACTGAGCAATACATCAAGGAACAGATTGATAAAGGATTATTTCATCCAGACGATCGCCTTCCCTCGATTCGCCAATTGAGTGAACAACTGGGAGTGAGTAAAAATACCGTGATCCGAGCTTATCAAGAGCTTGAAGCGACAGGTTGGGTGTATTCGGTGCCCAAATCGGGTTATCGAGTCAAAGTACCGAACACCGCAAGTTGGGATACAGCAAACCAGCCACAAAACGTCGACCTATTATCGGTTACAAAATCGGTGCTCTCTCGCCCCAAAAGCCGATTAACACTACTGGCAGGCTCTGCGCATCCCAACATAAACAATCCCGCTATTCGTAGCTTATATGCCGAGATTGGTCGCCATAGCCGTTTGCAAACACAGCTTCCCGGTTATTACCAATTGCCCCCTGGCGACGAGCAATTAGTAAAACAATTATTAAAGATAACCCATGATCTGGGCGTACCTGCAGGATCGAAAGAGATTGCGATAACTCACGGTGCACAACAGGCGATCAGCTTAGCGTTACGAGCGTTAACAAAACCCGGCGACATCGTGGCGGTTGAGTCTCCGTGCTATTTTGGGAATCTACTGTTGCTCGAATCCTTGGGCCTGCAAGTATTAGAGATCCCGAGTAGTGTGAGTCACGGCATTGATATCCCATCATTGCAGAGCGCGTTGGATAAATGGCCTGTGAAAACACTCATCGTCACACCCAATTTTGCCAATCCAACAGGCTCACGAATGCCCCTCGCTAATCGAAAAGCTTTGCTGACGATCACTGGTTCATTGCCGATCATCGAAGACGATGTGTTCGGTAGTCTGGCATTTGATCCCCCTATTGCTAGCCTCAAAGCACTTGATGATCAAGATAGGGTTATCTACGTTAACTCACTTTCCAAAACGTTAGACTCACGCCTACGGATCGGCTGGCTATTATCAGGCCGCTACCAAGCTTTGATCGAACAATATCTGCTTTGCGATAACATGGGCAGCTCAAATTTAATGCAATCTGCGGTGGGACAATTTCTCACCACTGGCAAATATCGTAGCCACCTAGCTAAAATGAAACGGCTCTACCAAACCAATCAAAAGCAGTTTCAAAATCGATTAATCCAAGCACTGGATAGCTATTCGCACCTTGAAGGGCGCTATCATTTATCCAAACCTGAAGGCTCCTTCTTAACCTGGATAACCTTGCCTGATTCAGTCGATAGCTACGCGGTCTATCAAGATTGTATAAAGCATAATTTAGGAATTTTACCCGGCACCGTTTTTGGCACCAACGACCAATATAAACACTGCTTGCGCTTCACTGTCGCCAACATCGAAGAGAGCAAAGATTGGAAAGAAGGAATTGTGGTGCTGGCTAAGTTGATTGCCAAGCATGTACGTTAACTGCTCCGCCAAAACAAGCTAGATCCTAAACACCACAAAGCCCCACTCAACCAAGCGGGGCTTTCATCATTCTTACAATTTAATTGGACAAAAGCGATTAACCTTCCCAAGCAAACTGTTCGAATACTTTGTCTACGGGTGTCTGAGCAACGTGGTTTACGTAGTTACTGATCACCTTCTGTGACAGCCCAAGAATCACTTCTAAAACTTGCTGTTGACCGTAACCCGCTGCGAAGAATGCTTCCATTTCATTTGCTGGCACATTGCCGCGATTACGAACCATGCTTAGTGTGAAATCGTGCAGTGCTTGTAACTTCTCCGTTGGCATTGCGGTGCGATTACGCAGTGCTTCAGTGATCGCAGGATCAACCTTCATTGAGTGTGCAATGCCTGTGTGCGCAGGTACGCAGTAGTGGCATTCGTGTTCAACGTTAATGGTTTGCCAAACAACTGTCAGCTCTTCGGCATCAAAAGATGAGTCGTTAAAAAGCTGATGAAGCTCTCTGTAGGCTTTCAGAGTATTTGGAGATTCGGCTAGCACACCAAACAACCCCGGTACTCTTCCCATCTGTTTTTTTGCTCCCTCAAGAATGAGTTTGCTTTGCTCTGGTGCTGATTCTACTGAGTGAATTTTGAAGTTGCTCATTGTTCTATTCCTATCAATTCTGATTCTAAATTTTGTCATTTACGGAGATATAGTGACCGCTATCCGTTGGTGTGAAAACAATATAAACCAAACCAGAACGATCGTTCAAGTAACATTTTGAACAATCGTTCAAAAATAAATATAGAGTAAGAAATTAATAAGGAAAACAGACGATCAAAATCGAATTATTGTTAATTTATCTTTTTGATTAAAAACAAAAAAGCCCATCAAGTAATACCTGATGGGCTTCCATTCATCTAAGATTTTATTTTTGAGCGTCTACCAGTATTCAACGTGAGCCAAAGCTTCAACACAGCTAGACTGTTCGCCCGTCACTTCGGTTTCACTGCCAGTCAGCGATTGAGCGATCCAACCGTGAGGGTAGCTCAACTCAAATGGTGCTGGGATTTGTTCAATAGTGATTTGCTCAAAGCCCACTCTTGAATAGTAACTAGGATCACCGTACGTCACCGCAAGTTCAACGCCCTGTTCTTTTAGAGTCTGTAAGCCGAAGTTAATCAGCTTTTGGCCAATACCGCGCTTTTGAACCTGAGTGCTCACCGCTACTGGCGAGAGTAAATACGCCTTGGTTTCATCGTCAAATGAAAGCGGCGTAAAAATAATCCCACCAACAATCGTGCTGTCAGATTCAATAGAATCATCTTCCGCAACAAAGCAAAGTAGCTCTGTTGGATCGGTGGTCGTTAAAAGATCGTTGGCAAGCTTACCCACTGTTTTACCTTCGTTCTCGCCTTCTGAATCGGTAAAGGTTTGAGTAAAAAGTTGAGTGATCGTTTCGATCTCGCTTGAATCATGTTGTCTAAATTTCATAGTGTTCTTCACTTACTGTACTTTCTTCAACACAAAGAAGTGATAATCAAAATCACGCTTAGCAGAGCTTTGGGAACCCTCCGAGAGTTCACTCTTAAGCCTGCTGTTATTGAAGAATTGTTTAATTTCATTGTCGCAATCTGCGAGCGCTTTTGAGTTTGGCATAGTCGCTTTCAAAGACTCGACTTGCTTTTGTAAAGGCTGATAATAGGCAAGCCACCCTTCATCGCTCATCGCAAAGTCACCCAAGACTTGATACCCCGCCGCCTTAGCATGCTTGATACGTTCGACTACCGTGGTCATATCTGGATACTCTTTCTGCCAGAACGCTTTGAATGATTCGCTTGGGTTCTCTGTGTTCCAGACCAAATCATTCACAACCAAGGTGCCATCATCGGTAAGTAGCTTCCGCCACTGCTTTAATGCTTTCTGGACACCCATGATGTAAGCGCTGCCTTCTGACCAGATCAGGTCGAACGACTTCGCTTCAAACGGCAAATCCATCATGCTTGCGCACACGGTTTGAACATTACTTTCTAAGCCAGATGCTTGTGCTTGCTCAGTTAGAATGTCCAAACTCGGTTGATCATTGTCGACCGCAATAATGTGTACGTCGGCTTGGTGCTTTTTGATGGCTTTCGCTAACACATTGGTCGCAATGCCTTTGCCACAACCAATCTCAAGTACGCGCTTAGGCGAAATCGGAACTTGTGCTAATGCCGCTAAAGTATCTTCAGCCGTTCCAGGTCCTAAGTGCTCTAAGCCCTCAAAGATAGCGCCAAAATCCGTCATGTATTGATCATGTTCATTCATGTCTTTTGATAACCACTTCAATCGCAAAGCCTGTTTCTCATCAAAGCCCTGCTTAATTAACCAATCGAGGTGTGCGTCTGGTGCCAGCTTATCCAATGACTCATGCCACGCTTCTAAACCACCTTCACCTAGCATTGCTGCTAGTAGATCCCGTGATCGTTGCTTTTGAACGAGCTCTTCGTCTAATTGCTTAAGGCGATTTTCCAGTAAGCTGCGCTCTATCTTTGCATCTAGACAAGCTTGGCCCTCTTTGAGCGTCAGCCCGCCTGCTTGTAGTTGCTGTAGCAAACGAACACGCTGAAGATCCTGCTCAGAATACAGACGATAACCATTACTTTGACGCTGAGCTTCAATCAAGCCTAACTTGCCGTAGTACAATAGTGTCGAGCGACTCAGGCCAACCAATTCGGCCAGTTCAGAGATACGATACATGCACTTCCCCTCTCATTTCGGTAGCAAAGATAAACTATGAAGCTGTAGTTAGGTCAAGAACCCATTCGATTTTAGCCTCAAATTACTCAAGGAATTTTATAATGAGAAAAATAACAAAAAGCCCGTTCGCCTTGCTGTTTGAACAGCAAGGCGAACGGGCTTGTTACTTTTTATTTGAGTACTCGCTTAGCTAGCCTTTAAAAGTATTCGCAATCTCTTTCAACGAAGCCGCCAGTGTTGCTTGCTCGTTAGCGGTTGCGGCAATTTGCGTGGCTCCTGTCGTCGATTCTGTCGATTTCTGCTCGACAGCGACCACATTCTGGGCAATATCTTGAGTGACAACCGCTTGCTCTTCGGTGGCGGTTGCTATCTGCTCTGTCATACCAAAGATCTCACTAACCGCTGTTGAGATGCTTTGCAAGGTGTGTTCGACCTCTTTGGCATCTTCAACTGCTCGTGATGACATCTTCTTACTGTTATCAATCACATTAAACGCGGTTTCTACGTTAGCCTGCAGAGAGCTAATAAAGCCTTCAATCTCCAAGGTCGACTGTTGAGTGCGCTGCGCCAGTGTACGAACTTCATCAGCCACTACTGCAAAGCCACGCCCTTGCTCACCCGCACGTGCCGCTTCGATCGCTGCATTTAATGCCAGTAAGTTAGTTTGGTCAGCAACGGACTTAATCACATCAATCACACTGTTAATGTTGTTACTACTTTCGTGTAAATGAGTAATTTTATCAGCTAAGCCATTAATCTCAGAGGCCAAAATCTCTATCGATTGGTAAGAGTGCTGCACCGTATTCAAGCCTTCTTGCGACTGCTCATCGACCAGTTTAGCGGAGCTTGCGGTCTGCTGAGTTTTCGCCGCGACTTCGTTTACAGTGGCCGATAACTCTTCTGTTGCGGTTGCGATCAAACCAATCTGGTCTTGTTGTTCCACTAAGGTGTGGGAGTTGTATTGACAAGTTTGCGCTGTCTCTTCTGCTGCTGAAGCCAGTGTCATACTCGATTGAGATAAGTTATCGATCACCTGAGAAAAATTCTCTAAGGTCGCATTCAGCGAAGCAGAGATCTGGCCCAGCTCGCTCTTCCCTTCGTAGCTTGCACGCACACTGAGATTATTGTCATCGCGAACTCGTGAAAGCACCAAGGTCAGATCTTTAACTCGAACCGTCAGGTCATTGATCGCTTTAAAGCTGATTAAGGTCGCAATCAACGTAATCACCACAAATATCGCAATTCTGCTCATCATTACCGCTTGAGCGTCCTCGGCTTTATGGTCCGTCAATGTGATAAGAGCGCCTGCTAATTGGTTTTCAGTCTTCTTCAACTGACCAATGCGTGCGGTTGATTGTGTGAACCAATATACTGGATCAACGTCAAAACCACTCATTTTCGATTGTGCGAGTTGGCGAAGCTTTTCCACTTCAGCCACTGATCGGTCATTCATTTGTTGCCTAAAAAAGCGAACATTGGCTTGGTTACTTAACACTTCGAAGTTCGAGAAGTAGGTGTTTTGCTCGGTAACCAAAGAGATAAATTTGACCAGCATACCTGACCCAAACTCGTTCTTTGAGAAGGTATTGTTGAGTACTGCGCGTTCAATGCCTGCCCGTTCTTTTCCTTGCAAGAAATTATAATAAGCGATGGTTTCTTTGCTAATAAGCGCATCGGAACTTAGCTCTGCAATACTCGCCGAGACACTAAGCAGCTTTGCATTTAGGTTAGTGTAGTAACCTAATGCCTCAGAAAGCGGGATCGATTGAGAGTTGACGCGATTGCGAATCGCAGTGATTTGATTGAGTCCTTGGCTGATTTCTGCATTCAGCTGAGTGATCTGTGGTAATTCAATGCCCGCCGATTGCCAGTATTCGTTCCTTTGCTTGCGTCTATTATCGACACTGGCTCTCTGCGCCTCCAATTCACTCACAAACTTAGTCCCTTGAGAGCCAATGAAGCCAGCAGTCATGCCACGTTCAACTTGTAACTCATGCACCAATTCACTGTAGACAACCGATAAATGCGTTAATTGGTTTAATGAAGTCATTTCCCTAGTGGTTTCTACGCCCCTTGAAATCGCAGAGGCGCTGAGCCATAGAAAGCCTAAGATCGGCAGAATAAGCAACGCAATGATTTTTTGCTTAAAAGACATATCCGTTAATTTCATTTTTATTCCCTAGCAGCCAACGAACTTTATTAGCCATAGAATTTCGGCACATTGATAATGCAGACATACCTAAAATTAGACTATTTAATTATTCAACTTGATTAGTAATATCAATTACCGTGCCATGTAAGACGGCAAATAACAAAAGTAACATTAAGCACTGAAAAACTCATTGATTTATCTGAATAAATGTTAGCTATTCGACTTATTCATACAAAAAAATGCGTCACATAATTCATCACATAAACCAGATGAATGGCTTTATATCATCAATTCAGTGCAGCGTGATTAGTTTTAGAGTTTGTAACATGACGAGGCGACTTTACTAGAACGAACGTTCAGCATAAAATATGGGTTATATGTTCAGATGATTAAAGTAGATGTTATGGCTAAAAACGCAAAATTCGATAGACAAGAAGTCATAGATAAAGCCACCAACCTGTACTGGGAAAAGGGCTTTCATGCAACTTCGATGCGCAACTTGCAAGATGTAGTTGATATGCGCCCAGGAAGCATCTATGCGACGTTTGGCAGTAAAGAAGGCCTATTTAAGGAGACGCTTGCTCGCTATACCGAGTTAGGTATTCTCAACCTGAACCGCTTGCGCAGCGAAACAGACTCTCCAATCAGAGCGCTTGAAAACTTTGTCAAACGCGCGGTCATCGAATCGAAACAGAGCGCGCCCAATGGTATGTGTATGCTCGCTAAAACTGTCGCTGAACTGACGGATGAGCATGCAGAGTTATTAGACGAAGCCAAGAAATCACTTAAGATCATGGAAGCTGAATTTGCCAAATCGATCGCTCACGCGCAGCAACTCGGGGAAATAAGTGACCAGCGTGAACCCGAGCAATTGGCGCGTCATGTACAGGTTCAGATTGCGGGCCTACGCACCTACGCGAAAACGTGTGACGACATCGACCTGCTTAATTCAATGGTTGAAGACGTATTTAAGTACCCCCCTTTTTAATGCCTGAGCCATTCTCTTTCACGGGCTTTTCCATCTCTGAACTGGCGAGATTATCGAGATTTTTCACAGACCATGATGATCTATTATTGACGACAAATACTATTAGTTAGTGATTACTCACTTTCGATAAAGTCATTATCTCTCGATACAAAAACCCCATCCACCTAACCAGTGAATGGGGTTCTTTATTTATCCTACCACTCTCAGCAATGCCGATGAGATTACGGCATCAAACCAAAGTAAAAATCAACTCTTAGGAGTAAGCGCCTGTTCAGTTTCCAAATCGAACAGATGGCACTGTGTCGTATTGAAGTGCAGCACCGCCTGTTCACCACTATGCGCAGCACGACCAATATCGAAAGGCACGCGAGCCACCAGCTTATCAGCACCCAATTTGAAGTAGAGATACAGCTCATTACCCATCGACTCGACCACATCAAGCCTGTGCGTTTGGGTATTCACTTCCAACAGCGGCGCATCGTGATTAGCCAGTTGAATGTGTTCTGGACGAACACCGAACCACACCCACTCACCCATCTTTTCACGAGCAATAACCTGCTTGTCTTGTGGAAGTGTCCAACGAGTACCACTTTCAGAAACCACGTTCATCACACCGTCAATCTCATCCAATCTCACCTTGAGAAGATTCATCGCTGGCGAACCAATAAAGCCTGCGACAAACTTGTTTGCTGGGTATTGATAAAGATTCATTGGCGTATCGACCTGCATGATCTCACCTTGATTCAACACACAGATACGATCGCCAAGGGTCATGGCTTCCACCTGATCGTGTGTCACGTAGATCATGGTGGCGTTCTGCCCTTCTTGCTTCAGATTGTTATGCAGCTGCGCAATGCTGACTCGTGTTGAAACACGCAGCTTTGCATCCAAATTAGACAAAGGCTCGTCAAACAAGAACACATCGGGCTTACGAACCATTGCACGACCAAGCGCCACACGCTGCCTTTGACCACCCGACATTTCACCCGGCTTGTTATTTAGCAGGTGTTCGATATCGAGAGTCTTGGCTGCATCTTCAATTCGCTCATTGATTTCATGCTTTGGCAGCTTCTGTTGCTTCAGGCCAAAAGCCATGTTTTCGTACACCGACATGTGCGGATAAAGCGCGTAGTTCTGAAACACCATCGAGATGCCACGATCTTTAGGTGGTAATTCGTTCACACGCTTATCGCCAATGTAGACATCGCCTTCTGAGATATCTTCAAGGCCTGCGATCATACGAAGGGTGGTGGATTTTGCGCAGCCAGACGGCCCGACAAACACCATAAACTCCCCTTCGCGAATATTAAGATCAACACCGTGCACGGCCTTAAAACCATTTGGGTAAATTTTCTCTACCCCTCTCAGGGTGACTTCAGCCATAACCTATCCTTAAATCAATTCGTTAAATACTATCTTTGCAATCTGTCGTTGAACGTTTTAGCTACGCTCTTGCAGTTGATTGAGCTCAAAATGGGCGACTGATGCGATAACCAAATCCGCCACTGGTTCCAACTCGCTGTGTTGAGCCGTGCCAGTCAGTACGCCAACATTTCTTGCACCTGCGTTGCGGCCAAATTCCATATCCGAAACCGTGTCACCAAACATGATCACTTCGTGTGGTTCGATACCGCATTTTTCACAGAATGCATTGAGCAGTGCGGGCGCAGGTTTAGGTTCGATATCACCATCGGAATAACCGACATAATCAAACATCTCGCTCAAACCCGATTGCTCTAGTGTGTAGATCGTTGAGTCTTTGGTATCCGCGGTCGCGATGCCTAAAATCATGCCTTGCTGCTTAAACAGACCAAGCTTTTCAGTCACACCCGGTAGGGCTTCAATCCAGCTTGGGTTCTCTTCCACTTCGTCATTGAAAGCCGCTTTGGTCAACTTGGTGAACTCAGCGAGCGAGACATTAGGTGTCAGCATGTTGAACCACGCTGTCGCGGTATCTTCCACTGGGTTTGAGGCTAATAGTCCATAGTTATCAACTACATCACCTTCAACACCGATGGCCAAGAGTAACTCAGCAGGTGTGACAGTTTGATTACCTTGATGCTGGTCACTGTAAGATTTCACACGCTCACAAGCACCACGAGAAACGTTAAGCCACATCTTGTGGAACTCTAACAATGTGCCGTCTTTATCAAATAACATCGCCTTAAACTTTATCACGGCTCATTCGCTCCATTAGTTCTCCCCAAGTACGCACTAGGGGTTGGTTAAATTCTGGTTGTTTGCCGTCAAATACGGCGTTGATGCAGCCTTCAAATTCGTGCTCGTTAGATGAAGGTTGAGTACTGTTGATTAATGCTGAAGAAAGTTCTCCTCGACGGATATCCACTCGACACCAACGGTAGCCTTCATCAATATGGATACTTTGCAGCTCATCATTCAGAGCGATTCGTTCAACAATCTCGCCATCCACCACGCACTCTGCGTAGTAAGGGTTTTCTGAATCAGAGACCGCAATTCGGTATGTTAGTGGTTGGCCTTGAGAGTCGTTGCCCGGTAGCAAGTCGCCTAAGTTGATGTCAAACTTCAGGCCACAGCGGCGCTCGAGGTAAACTTGCCCATTCCGCAAACCAGACAAGATGCCTTCACCGCTCAAGCCATGGCTGTATACGAAAGTTGATGGGTCACCGTAGATAGAAGGCTCATCCGATTTAGGATTACGCTCATGGGGCTCGAGGTGCGAATCACTGCCGCCAATCGCGGTAATGCGCTGGCCACAATTCCACATTTCATTGAAAACCAATAACGCTTCTTCCGTCGCTTTCGGTGAGGTCGACCAAGTTGGGTCACAACACACTTCAAACGTAGACACTTGGCTGAGATCCACCTGATCGTAATGCCAGTGCCACGGCTTCATCATCGGGTGATTAATGCCAAGTGAGCTGTGTCCACTTTTGGCTAAACTCAATCCCGCTTCCATGGTCGCTTGGCTGCTGTGCTCAACGTCTCTGAGGTCCAAAGACTTAACTGGACCATGCACATTGAAGTGCCCGAGATCGGTCGTGACTTCTAACGCAGGCAAGAACAAACACTGCTTTGATACTGGCAGTTTAGGCTGGCAGATGTTGTGCTCGGTAAAGAAGAAAAAATCGAGCCCTTGTGATTCCACAATGTCTTTAGCCGCGGCCAAGGTATTGTGACCATCAGAAAGCTGAGTGTGAGCGTGTAAGTCACCACGATACCAGCGAGAATCAGAACTCAGCATGTGGCTGTAATCAAACTCGATATCGTGATCAGTGGTGACCATTGGGTTCAGTTCTAGCTCACTCTCAATCCCGTCAGTACCTAGCTCATTAGAATGATTAACTAACTCATCAGAGCAAAGCACATCAACTTCATACTGCATCGCGCGCTCAGTTCGGAACTCACCTTCAAGGTTATAAAGTTCTAAGAACCACTCGCCCGGTGGAATCGCGCCATCAATCGCGCCTAACCCTGAATTTTGCGGTTGGATAGTGAGTGACTTGTGTGCCTTTTCAAACAGCACTTTGCCACGAAATGCTTGGTTGGCATCATACGCCGCTGCGTACAAGAATCCTTTTTTCACCGTTGTGCCGGTAATCGTTACGCAGTGAGAACCTGCTGGCACATCAAAGGGGATACGTACTCTGCCAAACGGCAGCTCACCTTGAAATTGGGTCATTGTCTTCACCAAATTCGTCCTAATTGAAGGACTGGGTCAAAAAGAGGCCCACTCGAATAGATGGGCCTTTATGTATGCAAAGAGAGTGTTAATCCACTTTACAGATTAAGATCGATTCGCTCGGTCTAGTGCACGCTGTGCTTTCTTAGCCGCTTGTTTTAGCGCTTTGTCAGCAGGCACGTTTTGGATTTGAATCTGATCCGCAGCCACCTTCAGCGCATCCATGATCTTACCGTTGGTAGGATCTAGGAAATCTTTGGTTGCCGTGTTCGCTTGCTTCAACGGGATCAGAGCTTGTGGGTTATCTTTAGTGAACGCTTGATATTTTGGTACTTCAGAAACGCTGTTACGCACTGGGATGTAACCTGTAAACATTGACCATGCCGCCGTGTTTTTCGCGTTGGTGTAGAACTCAACAAACTCGAACGCACCTTTAGCCGCTGCTTCGTCTGTGCCTTTTGGCATCACGTAAACCAGCGTACCCGCTTGTGGCGCAGAAGGGTTTGAGCCCCAACCTGGTTGTGTGGTTGCTGAAAGCTTAGTGAAGTCCAAATCACCTTGGTCACCCGATGAACCGGTGTAGCCTAGTGCGTTGTCTTTCATCACGTCATCAATGGTTTTGTACCAGTATTCCCAGCCTTGGCCACCGTAGTGAATGCGCATGATTTGATCATCGTGGATCCACTTACGGAAGCTATCCCATACCTCAACCCACTCTGGAGAGTCGATTAGCACTGTTTTGCCATCATCGCTAATGATCTGCGCTCCATTAGAAAACGCTGCGTCAATCATGTTGTCTTGACCCCACATCGGCTCCCAGCCGTAGAAGGTCACGTTACCTTTCTCGTCACGCTGTGTGACTTTCTCTGCGACCTTAGCCACGCCTTGCCATGTGTTTAGGTCTTGCTCAGTAAAGCCGTTGTCTGCTAACACCTGCTTGTTGTAGTAAAACACTTGAGTTGTGCCGTAAGCAGGTAGGCCGATAATAGTGCCATCGTCTGCGGTCACTTGATCTTTAAACGCACCAATGAAATCAGAGAAGTTGAACTCTTCATCCATGAATGGCGTTAGGTCACGGCTCAAACCACGCCCGTGCATCGCTTCCGCACGGCCTGAATCTAGCAGCACAAGTTCCGGTGCAGTTCTAGACGCTAGGCCTGCTTGCAGCTTCTGATAGGTTTCCGTGTAGTTACCTTGCAATGCAGGCTTCACCACATACTCATCTTGGCTCGCGTTGAACTCTTCGATGAGCTTAGTCATCATTTGCTGTGGCTTAGTACCACCGGAATACCAAAAGTTAACTTCGGTTGCGGCAAGAACACTGCTAGAGAACATAGACGCGCTTGCCACGCCAGCACACACTAGTGCGAGAGTTTTTAGTTTCATTTCCGTTTACTCTTTTACGCCGTTATCGGCGATACCTGAAAGAATCGTCTTTTGACAAATGACGAATAGAATTAACAAAGGCAGTACTGCAATGGTGCTCGCCGCCATGATTTGCGACCAGTTCAACCCATAGTTACCTTCGGCAATAAAGTAGTGGCGAATACCAGTAGCAATCAGATTTAAATCCTGAGTTGTTATCACTAGGCTCGGCCACATGTAGCTGTTGTAATTGGTAATAAAAGTGATGAGGAACAATGTTGCGACTGCTGCTCGGCATTGCGGTAAGATGATTGCCCATAAGATTTTGAGCTCACCTGCACCATCAATTCGTGCCGCTTCAATCAGCGACGGATGCACCTTGATAAACACTTGGCGTAGATAAAACACACCGAAAACCGACGCCGCGTTCGACGCCACTAAGCCCATGTGTGAGTCCAACAAACCCAGTTTTGCCAAGGTGATGTAAGACGGAATGTAAGTTACTGCGCCCGGCAACATATAACAGCCCATCACGATGAAATAGAGCACTGTCTTCGAGCGAAACTTAAGCTGAGTCAGCGCGTATGCAAACATCGCCGAATTCACAATCACCAACAGGGTGGTGAACAAAGCCACACTAAAGCTGTTAAAGATGTACAAGCCAAACGGCGCGCTGTGAAAGGTTTCGACAAAGGTTTCCCAGCGAAACTGCTCCGGAATCAAGTTCAGCGGGTTAGCAAAGATTTCATCATTGCTTTTCAGCGAACCAGACAACATCCATAAGAACGGGAACACCATAATGGTTCCGCACGTTGCCAAGAACAGGTGCTTCGCCAGTGCGATAAACGAACGGCGATCCACTGAGGTTTTCTTTGGCGCAACCTCTGATTTGGTCGCTTTGGTTTGGACTCTAACTTTGGTTTTCGCGGCGCTCTGATCCAATACTTGATTGGCATCCAATACTTGCGTGGTCATAATTCTGTCCTTTCAAAAAATCGACTAGTAGTACACCCAGCGCTTGCCGATGTAGGTATTAATAAGTGCCAACAATCCAGTAATCAGGAATATCACTAACGATGTCGCGGCCGCTGGTCCCATTTCGTAACGTTCAAACGCCTGTTGGTAGAACAAGTACAATAAGGTACGAGTCTCGCCACCCGGCCCGCCTTGCGTTAGGATCTGGAACTGATCGAACGCTTGCATTGCCGTGATAATATTGACCACCACCAAGAAGAATGTGGTTGGAGAAATCAGTGGCAGCGTTATCTTCAAAAAACGCGTTAAGCTGCTGCAACCATCAATCAAAGAGGCCTCATACAATGACTCTGGAATCTTGTTTAGCGCACTGATGTAAAACAGCATCGTCCAACCAATCGCCTGCCAAACCGTCACAATAATCACCGCAATCAAGGCTGTGTTTCCGTTCTCTAACCATGGAATCGCACTAAATCCTGCCGACTCCAATAAGTGGTTTGCCAAGCCCGACTTCGTCTCGAACACCCAAGACCACACAATCGAAACTGCGACCGTTGGCGTGATCCAAGGGGAAAAAATTACTGCTCGATAAAACTGGCTGCCTTTGAAGTTTTTGTGTAACAACATGGCAAACAGAAGACCCAATAAAATGGTTGGCACGACTACACCGAGCGAGAACCAAAAGGTGTTCATCGCCGCTTGCAGAAACTCAAAGTCTTCCACCATGTATTGGTAATTTTCGAGCCCGACAAAGTCATAGTCTGGCGAGATGTAATCCCAATCGGTGAAGCCGATATAAATGGAATAGCCAAACGGCACTAACCAAAAAGTAAACAGTGGAACTAACAGTGGCGCGGTAAACAGCAGCACTTTCAGTCGATTTGTCATGTGTTGTGAGAAAGCACTCATGGTGACCTCGTCCTTATTTGTATGCGGTTAAATTAAGGGGTTTGTGTGACAGGTTAGTAAGAGCGCCCTTCATTTTTTTTATGGCTACCCATTAGAAAATCTTTCTTCCAGCTCACCGTCTTCCAGCTGGTGATAAAGCCAATCACAAAAGAAATTCACCTTGGCACTGCGTCGATGTTTGGTAATCAAATAGTGGGCAGATTCAGCAGGCATTGAGGATTCCGTCGCCAGAACAAGATCGTTTTTTTCTAACAGCTCAGACACCGCAAGCGAACGCACCAACAACACGCCAATCCCATGCTTAACCGCCTCTAACGCATGCAAAGAGTTACTTACTTCGAGCAGCACCTTCGGTAAAGTCATCTCGAATTGGTTATGACTCAGCCATTGCAGCCAATTCTCTCGGTAGCCTTTTACTTGCACGGTCGGCAGAGCTGAAAAATCATGCACAGCCAAGGACTCTTGATATTGCTTTTTAAATTCTGGACTACACACCAACTGCCAGTGCTCTTGAAACAGTCGCTCACTATGAGTGTCTTCGCTTTCGACCTTGCCGTTGGTCAGTTCAATATCAACATTCTGACAAGGGTTGGTAGATGGCCAGTCCACCAGCTGAATATCGAGCCTGATAAAAGGGTATTTTTGATAAAAAGATGGCAGGCGAGGTAGCAGCCAGTTATGGCAAAAGGTGTGATTAACGCTCAGGCTCAATACGTCAGTTTCTTTTTCCCCAAACAGGATTTGAGTCTGTAGTTTCAGATGGGCTAATGAGCCCGCAACGATCGGTTGATAATGCTGGGCAGCCGACGTCAACTTTACGCCTTTGGAGCTGCGTTCAAACAAGGTGGTATCGAGAAAGGTTTCTAAACTTTTAAGCTGCTGACTCACTGCAGCTTGGGTAACACAAAGCTCGCGCGCAGCAGCACCAATAGAACCGAGGCGGGCAACAGCTTCAAACGCAACAAGGGCACGTAGAGGAGGTAACATGGCTTCACCTGATTGAAATAAAAGTGAAAAATACTTAAATCAGGTTTCAGTTTTTTGCGCTTACCGTTACAGATTAATGACGAAGGGACACCGTCTAAGAGACATCGAGCAAGTATTCCTAATCCCCTCCCTTCTCTTTTGTTGCTTATGGTTATGGATCGATTCTCGTTGTCTATTGTAAAACGAACAATAATCAACCACAAACACCCCCCCTCTGGCAGGATAGTTGTCACTGTTAAAATTTACCCAGCATGGGCGGTAATGAGTGAACCTTGTCTCGT
>NZ_CANLBV010000093.1 GCF_947488985.1 uncultured Vibrio sp. | reverse complement strand
CAAGCGCTTAGCTTGGCTAATTTGACCTGCTGATTGGTTCTGGTTTCTGTTGAAGCCATCCCGTGTCAGCGAGGTGGCATTATAGAGATTTCGATCACACTGGCAAGCCCTTTTTTAACTTTTTCTCACTTTTTTGATTGTTCGAGTGTTTTTTGTTCAAGCAGCCCTATTTTCACTAGTATTCCTCTTAATTAAGGGCTTAAGGTTCCTATATAAAAGGAGGATTTATGAATTCAATACGCAGTTACAAAGAAATATCCCCCCAGATTGGACAAGGTGTCTATATTGATACCAGTTCTGTACTGGTTGGTGATATCAAAATAGGTAATGACTCTAGTGTGTGGCCTTTGGTTGCTGCTCGAGGGGATGTGAACCACATTCATATTGGAGAGAGAACAAATATCCAAGACGGCAGCGTTTTGCATGTCACCCATAAGAACGCTGAAAACCCTGACGGTTATCCTCTATTAATAGGTAATGATGTCACTATCGGCCACAAGGTAATGCTGCATGGCTGCACCATTGAAGATCGTGTACTTGTAGGTATGGGGGCTATCGTGCTTGATGGTGTTGTCATCAAAGAAGAAGTGATGATTGGTGCTGGCAGCTTAGTGCCACCAAACAAGGTACTGGAAAGTGGTTATCTATATGTAGGAAGCCCAGTAAAACAAGCACGCCCATTAAACGATAAGGAACGTGCTTTTTTACAGAAATCAGCTGACAACTATGTCCAGAATAAAAACGACTATCTAGATTCTGTGCTTTCCGTCTAAAAGACTTTGATCTGAATCCGATGAGAGGAGTCATACTCCTCTTCTTCTATTCGCTCTTCTGCCAACTCTTCAATATCAAAACGCAACTCAGAAAAGATAGCCAAGGCTTGGTCACTTTGTTCTATTTCTTTACCTGATAATCGTGACAACTCTTCAATTGATACCACACACTCTATCAAAGCCCCCGCCTGCTGTGCAGGAAAGAGGATAGACTGGCTGGCTTCATCCCAATCTTGAATATCAGGAAATAAGATTGATTGATTCATTTTTATAAATACCTTGTTACATCTCTAAGTTTCTACGTAACTCTCTTAAGATCTGCTTTGTGCCCGGGCGAAGACCACGCCAAAGCATGAAGCTCTCAGCAGCTTGCCCCACTAGCATACCTAAACCATCATAAGCAGCATGAACGCCGTTATCTAGCGCCCATTGGTTAAATGCTGTGGTACCCGATCCGTAAACCATGTCATAGACAACAGTATTGGTATTGAATATGACATCGGAAATATCTGGAAGCTGCCCACAGAGACCAGATGAAGTCGAGTTAATGATGACATCAAAGCCTTCATTAACATCACTAAGCCCCATCCCTTTAATATTTCCATACGACGAAAACATCTCAGCCAGTAGTTCTGCCTTTGAACTCGTTCGGTTAGCGAGCACCAACTGCTGTGGTTGTTGAGCGAGAAGAGATTGAATCACTCCTCGCGCTGCACCACCAGCCCCAAGTAGAAGGACACGAGATCCCTCTAATGTCACTTGATGCTGAAGAAGATCTTGAACAAGCCCTTCACCGTCAGTTGTGTCGCCGATAATTACACCATCATCGAGCTTTTTGAGCGTATTCACCGCACCCGCAAGCTGAGCGCGCTCAGTCAAACGAGCTGCAAACTGGTACGCATCCTCTTTGAATGGCGCAGTGACGTTACACCCTCGACCACCTTCACTAAAAAAAGCAGTGACTGCAGTGATGAATTCACCGCACTCTGGTTGGAGTGCTGTATAGGTAAGTTGTTGATTGGTTTGGCGAGCAAATAATGTGTGAATGAATGGCGATTTGCTTTGCCCAATAGGGTTACCGAAAACGGCATAACGATCTACTTGCTGTGTCATATCCTTACCTAACAGAAATAATAAAAAGGGTCATCTATATAGATGACCCTATCACTATCCCTATAAGGAAGGAAGAACTACCAAACACGAGGCTTTAGGTAATCACTATAAAGCAACGCCTCTGGTGAACCCGCTTGTGGTTCGTAGCGGTATTCCCAACGAGCCAATGGTGGCATCGACATTAATATTGATTCCGTGCGCCCACCGCTTTGCAAACCAAATAAGGTGCCACGATCGTACACTAGGTTAAACTCAACATAGCGACCACGACGATAAAGTTGGAAATCACGCTCGTGCTGGCTATAAAGCGTCTCTTTACGTCGCTCGACAATGGGTAGATAGGCAGAGGCAAAACCTTCACCAACTGCCTGCATATAAGCAAAGCTCTTTTCAAAGCCCCACTCATTAAGATCATCAAAGAACAAGCCTCCCACACCGCGCGTTTCATCACGGTGAGGTAGATAGAAGTATTTATCACACCACTCTTTATGCGCTTGATATACATCGTCACCAAATGGCGCACACAGATCTTTAGCCGTTTGATGCCAAGACTGGCAATCTTCATCGAAAGGATAAAATGGCGTTAAGTCAAAACCACCACCAAACCACCAAATGGGATCTTCGCCTTCTTTTTCCGCTATGAAAAACCGCACATTGGCGTGCGATGTCGGGATATATGGATTTTTAGGGTGGATAACTAATGAAACACCCATTGCCTCAAACTTACGCCCGACTAATTCAGGACGGTGAGCGGTGGCTGAGGCCGGCATAGCCTTACCCGCAACGTGAGAAAAGTTAACCCCACCTTGCTCAAAAACCGCACCGTTGGTCATCACCCGGGTTCGACCACCGCCACCAAGGCGTTCACCAGGTTCACGTTGCCATGCGTCTTCTTCAAACTGTGCAGAGCCATCAGCTTGCTCAAGCTGCTGGCAAATCGAATCTTGTAAACTCAATAAAAACTGCTTGACCGCTTCTTTATCAATTGCTGACATCTTTATTCCTTTGCAGGGTTTAACCCTGTCTTAATATTTTCGATGTTTTTGCATCTCTAATTTCGCTTGGCTTATCACGCCCACCGGTTTGACCTTCGAGAATTGCCACTAAGTGATCACCAAGTTGCTGCTGAACCTCTTCAGTCGTCATACAAGGCGGCTCACCCGTCAGGTTTGCACTGGTCGAGGTTAACGGCTTACCGAATTCATGACACATTCTTTGAACCAAAGGATGATCGGTCACTCGCACAGCGATCGAATCAAATTGACCGCTGACCCAGTCCGTCACTCTGCTGCTGGTTGGCATGACCCAAGTGACCGGGCCCGGCCACGTTGCTTTCACTGCCATCAACTGAGCCGCTGTTAATTGGCTTTCATCAATATAAGGCAACAATTGCTCGTAACTCGCCGCAATTAGTATCAACCCTTTTTCCATTGGTCTTTGCTTTAGGTCGAGCAATTTCTTGATGGCCTGTGGATTATCGGGATCACAACCAACCCCAAAAACGCCTTCGGTCGGGTAAGCAATGACTTCACCTTGCTGTAATGCATGCAATGTATGTTGAAAGTTATCCAAAGGGTGCCTCATTAATTCCGTTGTTGAACTCGGTAAGTGTACAAATTATCACTCACTGTGACTAAAGCTATTTGTTTATAAAATGTATTAATTAACAATCCAGACTGACGCAAACGTTTTCCTTGAGTGATTTTCCCCGTATAATGCCCGCAAAGTATCTAATCACTAATTAAATCGCATCTGAAGGAGTTTGAGATGACTGTCGGTATTATCATGGGTTCTAAATCTGATTGGCCAACAATGAAGCTAGCTGCAGACATGTTGGATCAGTTTGGCGTGGCGTACGAAACAAAGGTGGTTTCAGCGCACCGCACACCTCAGTTGCTTGCAGACTACGCAACCAGTGCGAAAGAGCGTGGTATTAAAGTGATTATTGCTGGTGCGGGCGGCGCAGCGCACCTTCCCGGTATGGCTGCTGCATTCACCAGCGTACCTGTTCTTGGCGTTCCGGTTCAATCGAAAGCGCTGAAAGGCATGGACTCTCTGCTTTCTATCGTACAAATGCCGAAAGGTATTGCGGTCGGTACTTTGGCTATCGGTGAAGCAGGCGCTGCCAATGCAGGTATCCTCGCGGCTCAAATCATTGGCACACACAATGAAGAAGTAATGGCAAAAGTAGAAGCGTTCCGCTCTGAGCAAACAGAAACGGTTCTGGCTAATCCAAACCCAGCAGAGGACTAATTTCCATGCATGTTCTTGTGTTAGGCGCGGGCCAACTAGCTCGCATGATGTCCCTCGCGGGGGCACCACTGAATATTGAAATTTCTGCTTTTGATGTCGGCAGCAAAAATATTGTTCACCCATTAACGCAAGCAATTCTAGGCAACGGCTTAGACAATGCGATTGAGCGTGCAGATGTGATTACTGCTGAGTTCGAACATATCCCTCACGATGTGCTTGAGGTGTGTGAGCGCAGCGGTAAGTTCTTACCGACAACAGCGGCCATCAAAGCCGGCGGTGACCGTTGCCTTGAAAAAGCACTGTTAGACGAAGCGAACGTGAAGAATGCCAAATACTACGTGATCAACTCTCGCGCAGACTTTGACGCTGCGATTGCTCACGTTGGCTTACCCATGGTATTGAAGAGCACACTTGGCGGCTACGATGGTAAAGGCCAGTGGCGCTTAAAGACATTAGACAATGTTGACGCGACTTGGTCAGAAATGGCGGAATGCATTGCCGTAACAGACAACCAAGCGATTGTGGCGGAAGAGTTTGTTCCATTTGATCGCGAAGTATCCCTTGTCGGCACTCGTGGCATCAATGGCGAGATTCAAGTGTATCCACTGGCTGAAAATGTTCACACCGACGGCGTGTTGAGCTTATCAACCGCCATTGATGACATTGAACTGCAACAGCAAGCGAAAACCATGTTCACCTCCGTAGCAGAGCGTTTGGATTACGTTGGTGTGCTCGCGCTTGAATTCTTTGATGTTCAAGGTTCACTGCTTGTGAATGAGATAGCACCACGTGTTCATAACTCTGGCCACTGGACGCAGCAAGGCGCTGAAACTTGCCAGTTTGAAAACCACCTACGCGCGGTGTGTGGTATGCCACTAGGCAGTACCCAACTGATCCGCCCGACCGCAATGATCAACATTCTCGGTCAAGATGCCCTCCCTGAAGCCATTTGGGCTCAAGATGGTTGTCATGTCCACTGGTATGGTAAAGAGAAGCGTGTCGGTCGTAAGATGGGCCACATTAACGTCAGCGCTGACAGTAATGCGGAGCTACAAACAGCGCTATGCGCACTGGCTGAGATCCTCGAACAGCACGCCTACCCTGCCATTCATCAATTTGCGGAGCAGATGAAGTAAGCCATACATTATGGATTTGATAGAAGAACGGCGCTCATTGAGCGCCGTTTTTTATTTCTAGTCATTCACTTACTGTGATTAGCATCACTACTGAGATTGTATATGATGGCACTTGCGATCGGCACATTGCTGTTTGGTGCCACGTGCTGCTTTCTTCTCTAACAACAGCGGGAACTGACACGCTTCACAACGACCAATAAGCGGCGGTTGATTGACGGCAAACTTACACTTCGGGTAGCTATCGCAGGCATAAAAGGTTTTGCCGTAGCGAGATTTACGTTCAACCAAATGGCCTCGACTACACTCAGGGCAAGCAAGCAACGGTTGCTCTTTGGGTTGATCTAAAGATTCGATATGGTTGCACCTCGGGTAGTTGCTACAGCCAATAAACATCCCAAAACGACCTTGTCTTAATACCAGCTCGTTCTGGCATTTAGGGCACGGCACCCCCAGCTCTTTCACAACGTGGCCATCGTTTTGATGCAAGGGCTTGATGTAATCGCAGCTCGGATACTGTTTGCAGCCTAAAAAAGGCCCGTGTTTACCGTGGCGAAGCTGAAGCTCCCCCCCACACTGTGGACATGGCTCATGCTCTAACGCATGTTCGTGTGCTGAAAAAAGCTGATTATCAATCTTACTACTCATCAAAAGCCTGTATTAATGCAAGATACCTTGCTCTTTGGTGTACAACAGCTCTTCCATTTGCGTGTAAGCACTTTCATTACCCGGTACATTAAATAGCACCATTAAGATAATCCATTTCAGATCATCCAATTCAAATTCACTGGTCTCCAAACCCATCACACGATCAATCACCATTTCACGAATTTCAGTGGTGAGTACATTGATCTGTTCAAGAAACAGCAAGAAACCTCGACACTCCATGTTAATGCGTGAGATCTCTCGACCGGTATAAATACGCATCGAGGTATTGGAACACATCGTTATCGCCGCTTGATTGTCGGTATCTTGCAATGCAGCAAGATCTTCTAACCAATGGAGAGCCTTATAAATATCATCTTGGTGAAACCCAGCTCGAAGCAATTCATCTTCCAACTCATCTTGATCCACCTGCAATTCAGAATCGCTATGGATGTAGGTTTCAAACAAGTACATCAGTATGTCCATCATCATAGCTAGCCTCTCCCCTTTCGAATATAGCCACCGGAAACTGCAACAACATGCCCTGAGAGCTCAAGCTCTAAAAGCTGCATCATGACTTCATGCACAGGTATATGGGTTCTCTGTGCCAAAATATCAACGGGTGTCGCCTCTAACCCTACGTTAGCGAACAGCTGTGGAAATGGCAATTGTTCATTTTCACCGTCACTTGGCATAGGTTCGAACAAACTCGGTTGTTGATCGATAGACCAGTCTAACAGACTCTTTATTTCAATTAATACATCTTGCGCGCTCTGTACCAGACAAGCGCCCGCTTTAATCAGGCTATTCCCCCCACGACTGGTTGGGCTATGAATGGAACCGGGCAGGGCAAAGACCTCACGCCCTTGCTCTATGGCATAACGAGCGGTGATCAGAGAACCACTCTTTTCCGCCGCCTCAACGACTAAAGTCCCTAAAGACAACCCACTAATAATACGGTTTCGACGAGGGAAATGTTCAGGTCGAGGCTTGGCGCTTGGTCTAAACTCTGACACCAACGCGCCACTCTCGCAGATCCTATCGGCTAGATTTCGATGGCGAGCCGGGTATATGCAATCCAAGCCGGAGCCTAAAACAGCCACGGTTTCCCCGCCCTTTTCTAAAGCACCATCATGAGCATAGCCATCAATACCGAGCGCTAGGCCGCTGGTCACCATCAAACCATTTTGCACAAACTCTTTGGCAAAGGACTTGGCGGTCTGTAGCCCTTCAAGGCTGGCATTACGACTGCCAACCATCGCGATTTGCGGCTCAATCAGTTTTTCAACATGACCTTTAACGAAAAGCACATTGGGCGCGGAGGCTATCTCATTCAGCAGCTTGGGATAATGCGGGTTGTTGGAGGTAATAATGTGGTGGTTCGCTTGCTTAGCTTGCCACTCAAGGCAAGCCTCCAATTCTCTAGGGGCTTGCTCTCGAAGGTAGGATATTTGTGTTGTCGATAAACCCAACGCTTGCAACTGCTGACTTGAATAGCCAACAATATGAGAGGGTGAATCAATGCTCAACAGGCGAGCCAGGCGCTTACTGCCGAGTTTTGGGACAAAACTTAGGGTGAGCCAAGCACTCAGTTGTTGCTCATTCACTCGTTCACCTTAGCTTGTTGGTCAAGCACATGTTGCTCCCGATCCCCCCCACCGAAGTCCAGAGGAGAGACCGCTACGATATCATTGCTGACAGGCTTAGAGCTGTGAGTGATTAAGGCCAGGCTAAAATAGTCGTAAGGACGAATGACCATCAGACTGCCGGGCGAGGTGCTTGGCAGTTGCACCTTATCGCGGGTCGCCGACTCTTTATAGCTGTACTCCCCCTGCTGACCGAACACCACAACCCCACGCTCACTTAAGGTAAACATAGAGCCTTGACGAAGACTGTCCTTTGTCCCTTTATTGATCACCACTACCTGATTTTTTGCGCTGTACTGGCTGCCCTCTAGCGAGCCCAAAATATTGGCAAACTGACCTGCAGCAATTGGCGCGGGATGAAACGTAGTGGAGAAATTGATCTGATCAACTCCAAGCTCAGGTAATACAAGGTCGTTAAGTAATACCTCTTGTACTTGAGCATCTATCTGCAAACGACTGAACTCATCATCGACTTCTTTTAAACGCGCAGTCGCAACCAAGCGCAAAGAGGTGATACTCGCTTGAGGTTGCTGCCTTTGATAAGTTTCAACGGCGCGGTAGATAGCCCACTTAGGGTGCTGCTGGTTTCCCGAGATGAATAGTCGGTCTTCCCCAGACAAAAAGCGTTTTCCATCGCTTGTTCCCAACACTCGTTGCGCCGATTCAATATCTTGCTGCTCAACCAAGCGATCAGACTGCAAATAAGGCAAAACCAACCCCTTATTAACAGTAGACACTGCTTTCTTCTCCGAGACACGAATCTTAGGGCCGAGTTTGATAACCGGCTTAAGGCTCAACACAGGTTCACCGTTAATCCAAACCAAAGACAGTTTGTCTCCGGGATAAATAAGGTGAGGATTTTCTATCTCTGGATTCACCTGCCATAACCTTGGCCACAACCAAGGGCTATCGAGATACATCGCTGAGATGTCCCACAACGTGTCGCCCTTAACCACTACATACGTCTCGGGGGCACCTTGTTTTAAGGTTAAAGGTTGCTCACGATTGTCAGCCGTAGCGGCGAACGAAAGCGAAGCACACACAACAGATACAGTGGAAAAAAAATGACGCATGACCTAGGTTCCTTGGTCTGAATATATGACATCGGATTAGAGAATTACCTTCAGGATGCTGTCATTTGGCCTGTAAAATGTCTAGAATTGAGCCAACAAGGTTTAAGCTGTTTCGGCACAGTTCAACATTTCGAGTGTATATGTCTGTATTACAAGTATTAACATTACCTGATGATCGTCTACGTACCGTGGCGAAACCGGTAAAAGAAGTTACCCCAGAGATTCAGAAGTTCGTTGATGACATGATTGAAACCATGTACGACGAAGAAGGTATCGGCCTTGCGGCAACTCAAGTCGACTTCCACCAGCGTATCGTAGTCATCGATCTTTCAGAGGAGCGTAATGAGCCTATGGTTCTGATCAACCCTGAAATTACTGAAAAGCGTGGCGAAGATGGCATCGAAGAAGGCTGCCTATCGGTACCCGGCGCTCGAGCGCAGGTTCCTCGCGCCGCAGAAGTCACGGTGAAAGCATTAGACCGTGAAGGTAACGAATTCACATTCGAAGCAGATGACCTTCTGGCTATCTGTGTTCAGCATGAACTTGACCACCTAGAAGGCAAGTTATTCGTTGATTACTTATCGCCACTGAAGCGTAAACGTATTCAAGATAAGCTAGCGAAGATTAAACGCTTCAACGAGAAGCAAGATAAATAGACGCTAGTATTACCAAATTAGAAGGAAGCCTACCTTGAGCCAGTCTTTAAGAATTGTCTTTGCAGGTACTCCGGATTTCGCCGCCCGTCACTTGGCGGCGTTGTTGTCTTCGGAGCATGAAGTTATTGCTGTTTACACGCAGCCAGATCGCCCAGCAGGCCGTGGTAAAAAACTGACCGCGAGCCCAGTAAAAAACATCGCACTTGAAAACAACATTCCGGTTTACCAACCCGAAAACTTCAAGTCAGATGAAGCCAAGCAACAGCTGGCTGAATTGAATGCTGACATCATGGTTGTTGTCGCTTACGGCTTATTGCTTCCACAAGTGGTTTTAGATACACCACGCTTGGGTTGCATCAACGTGCATGGCTCTATCCTACCGCGCTGGCGCGGTGCTGCGCCGATTCAACGCTCTATCTGGGCGGGCGATAAAGAGACTGGCGTGACGATCATGCAGATGGATATCGGCCTCGATACCGGTGATATGCTGAGCATCGCGACGCTGCCTATCGAAGCAACCGATACCAGCGCTTCAATGTACGAAAAGTTAGCGGGCCTTGGCCCTGATGCGCTTGTGGATTGTTTAGCGAATATCGCTTCAGGTAAAGCGATTGCTGAAAAGCAAAACGATGAGCTGGCTAACTACGCGAAAAAGCTGAGCAAAGAAGAAGCGCGTATCAACTGGAGTGATGACGCTACGCATATTGAACGCTGCGTTCGTGCCTTCAATCCATGGCCAATGAGTCACTTTGAAGCTGCTGAGAACAGCATTAAAGTATGGCAAAGCCGAGTGGCAGATCAAACCTCTGATAAGCCTGCAGGGACTATTCTGCAAGCGGATAAAACGGGCATCTATATAGCAACAGGACAAGGCGTACTTGTTCTTGAACAGCTGCAAGTGCCAGGTAAAAAAGCCATGTCAGTTCAAGATATCTTGAACTCACGTGCAAGCTGGTTTGAAGTTGGCACTCAACTTTATTAATCGCTTTAAAAGCGGTTAATAACTCAGCTTAGAAAACCTTTACGAGGGCAGAGATGCCCTCATGTATTCAAACAAAATTTCGGTACCCCTCATGAATGTTCGCGCTGCTGCTGCAAATGTCCTATTCCAAGTTGTCGATAAAGGCCACTCTCTTTCACACGCTCTCCCTGCGGCTCAAAAAACGATCCGCCCGCGAGACCATGCTCTACTGCAAGAGATTTGCTACGGCGCACTTCGTTACCTACCTCGTTTAGAGTCGATCGCTAACGAACTGATGGATAACCCGCTTAAAGGTAAAAAGCGTGTATTCCACCACCTGATTTTGGTCGGTATTTACCAATTGAGCTTTATGCGCATCCCTTCGCACGCAGCAGTTGCTGAAACCGTTGAGGCAACCAAGACCCTGCACGGGCCAAGTCTCAGTGGTTTGATCAACGCCGTGTTACGCAGCTACCTACGCGACCAAGAAGAGCTGGATGAGAAGGCAATCAGCCACAATGCGGGCAAATACGGTCACCCGAGCTGGATTCTAAAAATGCTTCAAGAGAGCTACCCTGACCAGTGGGAGCAGTTAATTGAAGCAAACAACAACAAGGCACCGATGTGGCTACGCGTAAACCGCCAGCACCACACTCGTGATGAGTATGTTGAACTGCTTAAAAACGAAAACATTGAATATACACTGCACTCTGAAGCCGCTGATGCCATAAAATTAGCCGCTCCTTGTGATGTAACTTTACTTCCTGGCTTCGACAAAGGTTGGGTATCAGTACAAGATGCAGCCGCTCAGCTCTCGGTTGATTACCTTACACCCAAAGATGGTGAGCTGATTCTCGATTGCTGTGCAGCGCCAGGCGGTAAAACCGCTCATATTCTTGAGCATACCAATGACACTGAAGTGGTTGCGATTGACTGCGACATTAAACGCCTAGACCGCGTTTACGACAACCTTGAACGTCTACAACTGCGTGCTGACGTGATCTGCGGTGACGCTCGCTACCCTGAAGAGTGGTGGACGGGTGCTAAGTTCGACCGCATCCTGCTTGATGCACCTTGTTCAGCGACTGGCGTGATTCGTCGTCACCCTGACATCAAATGGCTGCGCCGTGCGTCTGATATTGATGCACTGGCAGAGCTGCAAAGTGAGATCATGGATGCCATGTGGCGTCAGCTGAAAGAAGGTGGCACCATGGTTTATGCGACCTGCTCTATCACGCCACAAGAGAACGTGCTGCAAGTGAAAGCATTCCTAGAGCGCACCGAGAACGCGACACTTATCGGGTCTGATATCGATAATCCGGGTCGTCAAATACTGCCGGGTGAAGAAGATATGGATGGCTTCTACTACGCGGTACTGGTAAAACAAGCATAACCGTAAACAGCGGCTAAGCGTTGATGCCTTAGCCGCTGTTTCGTTCTAGCGCATAACCACAGCAAAGTCGATTCACTCGAATTACAACGGCAAAAATAAGAGAAAGGCTATGAAGATCATTATCCTAGGTGCAGGGCAAGTTGGCGGCACCCTTGCGGAAAACCTGGTGGGTGAAAACAATGACATTACGATCGTCGACCGCAATGCTGACCGACTGCGTGAGCTTCAAGATAAGTACGATCTTAGGGTAGTCAACGGCTATGCCAGCCACCCAAAGACACTGCGTGAAGCAGGTGCGCAAGATGCCGATATGTTGGTTGCTGTCACCAACACCGATGAAACCAACATGGCGGCATGTCAGGTTGCCTTCTCTCTTTTCAATACCCCTAATCGAATTGCTCGCATTCGCTCTCCTCAATATCTGGAAGAGAAAGAAGCGCTGTTCAAATCAGGCGCAATCCCGGTTGATCACCTAATTGCACCCGAAGAGCTGGTCACCAGTTACATCGAACGCCTAATTCAATACCCAGGCGCGTTGCAGGTAGTGAGCTTTGCTGAGCAAAAAGTGAGTCTAGTGGCGGTCAAAGCCTACTACGGTGGTCCATTAGTCGGCAACGCACTGTCTGCTTTGCGTGAGCACATGCCGCACATTGATACCCGTGTTGCAGCGATCTTTCGCCAAGGTCGCCCAATTCGCCCGCAAGGCACCACCATCATTGAAGCCGATGATGAGGTATTCTTCGTCGCAGCCAGTAACCACATCCGCTCAGTCATGAGTGAGCTGCAACGCTTAGAAAAACCTTATCGCCGCATCATGATTGTCGGCGGGGGTAACATTGGCGCCAGCTTGGCAAAACGCCTTGAGCAGAGCTACAGCATTAAGCTCATCGAGCGCAACTACAACCGTGCAGAGAAGCTCTCTGAAGAGCTCGAAAACACCATCGTATTCTGTGGTGATGCGGCAGACCAAGAGCTACTCACCGAAGAAAATATCGATCAAGTCGATGTATTCATCGCCCTAACCAATGAAGATGAAACCAACATCATGTCAGCGATGCTGGCAAAACGCATGGGTGCCAAAAAGGTCATGGTACTGATTCAGCGTGGTGCGTATGTCGACTTGGTACAGGGCGGCGTGATTGATATTGCGATCTCTCCCCAGCAAGCAACGATCTCTGCCCTACTCACCCACGTTCGTCGTGCTGATATTGTCAACGTATCTTCTCTACGTCGCGGGGCGGCAGAGGCGATTGAGGCGATTGCTCATGGCGATGAAAGCACCTCTAAGGTTGTCGGTCGAGCCATTGGCGATATCAAGCTGCCACCGGGCACCACCATTGGTGCGATTGTACGTGGAGAAGAGGTGCTGATTGCACACGATAGAACCATCATCGAACAAGATGACCACGTCGTCATGTTCCTCGTGGACAAGAAATACGTGCCTGATGTTGAATCTCTTTTCCAACCGAGTGCTTTCTTCTTGTAGCCTTCTTCTGGTCACTGTCTTCTCGTAAGCTTGTTCTTGTAAGAATGGCGCTCCAGCATAAAGTTGTAGCCTATTAAAACTATGGTCCATTGAAGCTATGGTCAATTTCCGCCCTATACTGTTAATTATTGGACTAGTGTTATCTAAACTAGCCCTCTTCATGTACATCCCAACTCTGGTTGCCTTCTTTACAGGGACTGGCGGCTTTCTCGAGTTTGGTAAATCCGTTTTAATCACCCATCTTATTGCGTTTATCTGCTTGAGCTTAGGCCGCTCGGCTAAGTTCCGCTTAGGGGTGCGAGATATGTTCCTGATCACCTCTCTGGTATGGACGATTGCCAGTGCCTTTGCCGCACTGCCGTTTGTGTTCATCAACCACATCAGCTTTACTGACGCCTATTTTGAAACCATGTCGGGTATCACCACCACTGGTTCGACGGTATTGAGTGGCTTGGACGACATGGCACCGAGTATTCTATTATGGCGTTCGATACTGCAATGGCTGGGTGGTATTGGCTTCATCGTTATGGCGGTAGCTGTTCTGCCAATGCTCAACGTTGGGGGGATGCGTCTATTCCACACCGAATCGTCCGATTGGTCGGATAAGAGCAGCCCACGCGCCAAAACCGTCGCCAAAAACATTGTTGCCGTTTACTTGGTGCTGACAGGGTTGTGCATCATTAGCTACTTGTTCGCTGGAATGGGGCTGTTTGATGCGATCAATCATGCCTTTACCACGCTTTCGACTGGCGGTTACTCAACGTCGGATGGCTCAATGAATCACTTCTCTCACAGTGCACACTGGATGGGAACCGTGTTTATGTTCTTGGGTGGCTTGCCGTTCTTACTCTTCGTCAGCGCACTGCATGATCGAACACTCACTCCCCTCTATAAAGATGCCCAAGTCCGAGGGTTCGCCTACCTATTTTTGGTGACCAGCGCGGTAATATCGACCTGGTTGGTGGTCAGAGATGGCTATAGCATTGCGGATGCTCTGCGTGTGTCGATGTTTAATATCGTATCGGTGGTGACCACCACCGGCTTTGGCCTTGAAGACTTTACTGCTTGGGGGGCATTACCTAGTACGTTATTTGCCTTCTTAATGATGGCGGGAGCCTGCTCAGGATCGACCTCTGGTGGTATTAAAATTTTCCGCTTCCAAATTGCGCTGACTATGCTCAATAAACAGATGATGAAGCTGATTCACCCATCCGGTGTGTTCGTACAGCGCTATAATCAACGCCCCGTGAATGAGGATATTGTGCGTTCACTGGTCGCGTTTGGGTTGATGTTCTTTATTACCATCATCGCAATTGCGGGAGGTTTGAGTGCAATGGGGCTGGATCCTATCACCAGTATCTCTGGCGCTATCACTGCCGTGGCTAACGTGGGGCCGGGAATGGGCAGTGTGATTGGCCCTACTGGTAATTTTGCACCTCTGCCCGATGCAGCAAAATGGCTACTCAGTTTGGGCATGTTGATGGGACGGCTCGAAATCCTAACGCTGCTTGTGCTATTTATCCCTGCCTTTTGGCGACGATAACCAAGCAATAAATTAAGGAAATACAGATGAAATCATGCCTACTTCTTGCTAGCGCCTTGCTCGCCAACTCGGTATGGGTAAGCAGTGCCCTTGCTGAGCAAGTGATCACCCTGCCAGATGGCAAGCAAGTGTTGCTCAAAGACGACTTTACTTGGCAGTATGTTGCAAAAAATAAAGCCGAAGAGGCAACCGCTACCATGACAACTCGAGCACCCGCAGTAGGAGCAGGAGTTGCTGATGCAACCGCCGTCCCTGTTGCGACCGTCTCTGTGGCCAGCAAAACTCGTGGTACTACACTGGTTGTTGATGGTCATAAACCCAGATTAGAACTGTCTCAATCGGGAGTCGATGTGGTACTCGGTGCGAGTCACTATCAAGACGGAGAGCTGATAATCCCCACAGCGATCACCAACCAAGGCACTCAATCGGTGATCTTGGTAACGGTGAACATCAGTGTATTCAATGCACAAGGCGAGTTGTTAACCCAACAAGAAGTCACGGTGTGGCAATCCATCAAGCGCATGGCCGACACTTACCTGCGACCAAAACAAATGGAACAAGGCAGACGGATCAAGCTCGACCTAGAACAGCACCCTGAGTATCAGATCGAAGCCGAAATCACAGAGGTGAAAACTCGCTAAATCGGGGTTACGTAATAATAGATAGCAAAGAAGTGGCATGCGCAGCCCGCTAGGACAAACAGATGCCAAATGGCATGGTTATACGGGATGCGCTTTACCACATAGAAAATCACCCCCAGCGAGTAAATCACGCCCCCGAGCGCCAATAGTACCAAGCCTCCGACCTCGATATTCATTGCCAGTTGATACACTACGATCAACGACAGCCACCCCATCGCCAAGTACGTCACTAGCGACAGGCGCTTAAATCGATAGACGAAGACGATCTTCATAATAATGCCGAGTAATGCGATTCCCCAAATAACCGCCATCAAACCCAGCGCAAGTGGTGTTCTTAAACTGACCAATAAAAAAGGTTCATCGCGGATTAGCGGGAACTAAAAACAAAAACGGTAGTAAGTGATATGGTTTAGTCGCCAAACAAAA
>NZ_CANLBV010000092.1 GCF_947488985.1 uncultured Vibrio sp. | reverse complement strand
GGTGGCTACTGCGGGATTTGAACCTGCGACCCCATCATTATGAGTGATGTGCTCTAACCAACTGAGCTAAGTAGCCATCTGAGAGCGAGACAATATAATACAATCTCGCATTCAATGCCATTATCTTTTTAAAGATAATTACACTTTAAATAGTGGCTGGGCTACCTGGATTCGAACCAGGGAATGCCGGCATCAAAAGCCGGTGCCTTACCGCTTGGCGATAGCCCAACAATGACATCAATTAAGATATCTAAATAATGGTGCGGTCGGAGAGACTTGAACTCTCACACCTCTCGGCGCCAGAACCTAAATCTGGTGCGTCTACCAATTCCGCCACGACCGCAGCAAATCTTTATAATCATATTGAATATTGGTGATTCAATAAGACGTTGTCTTTTCTTTCTAAAAGAAAGAATGGTGGCTACTGCGGGATTTGAACCTGCGACCCCATCATTATGAGTGATGTGCTCTAACCAACTGAGCTAAGTAGCCATTTCCATATTGTCGCTCATTTTGAAACGTTGCCGCTTCGCTGTGAACGGGGCGCATTATGCGTAGTTGAGCGAAACCCGTCAACTTTTTTTTTGAATAAATCGCGAATAATCATCCGTTCGGTTTCTTTTTAGGCAAAGAGGTGTATTTGTCAGCAAAAAACAGGTCAAAAAGGCAGTAATTGTAGGAACTAAAGTTTCTGAGACTAGGCGATTTAGAAAGAACAAAAATAAAAAGGCCAGTGAATTCACTGGCCTTTAAAGAGATTAAATCAACAATTATACGTTGAAGCGGAAGTGCACAACGTCACCATCTTTAACGATGTAGTCTTTGCCCTCAAGGCGCCATTTACCTGCGTCTTTTGCACCGCTCTCGCCGTTAAACTCGATGAAGTGGTCATATCCAACCACTTCAGCTCGGATAAAGCCTTTTTCGAAGTCTGTGTGGATCTTACCCGCTGCTTGTGGCGCGGTTGCCCCTACAGGGATAGTCCAGGCGCGAACCTCTTTAACACCTGCTGTGAAGTAAGTTTGAAGAGTCAGTAGCTCGTAACCAGAGCGGATCACTCGGTTTAGACCTGGTTCTTCGATACCCATATCCGCAAGAAACTCTTCACGATCTTCGTCGTCAAGCTCAGAAAGCTCAGATTCAATAGCAGCACAAACCGCAACAACGACGTTGTTTTCTTTTTCTGCGTACTCACGAACCGCATCTAGGTAAGGGTTATTTTCAAAACCGTCTTCAGCAACGTTTGCGATGTACATGGTTGGCTTAAGCGTTAGGAAGTTTAGGTAGCCGATTGCAGCAGCTTCTTCTTTGCCTAGTTCAACGGTACGCGCCATACCGCCTTCTGTAAGAACAGGTAGCAGTTTTTCTAGTACAGTGATTTCGAATTTAGCGTCTTTATCGCCGCCTTTCGCTTTCTTTGCGTTACGTTGAATTGCACGCTCACAGCTGTCTAAATCAGCCAGTGCAAGTTCAAGGTTGATCACTTCGATATCTTCGATTGGAGATACTTTGCCAGAAACGTGAACGATGTTTTCATTTTCAAAGCAGCGTACAACGTGACCGATAGCGTCAGTTTCACGGATGTTAGCTAGGAATTTGTTACCCAGACCTTCACCTTTAGATGCACCAGCAACAAGGCCTGCGATATCCACGAACTCCATTGTCGTTGGAAGGATCTTCTGTGGATTAACGATCTTTGCTAATGCATCTAAGCGTAGATCTGGAACTGGAACGATACCTGTGTTTGGTTCGATCGTACAAAATGGAAAGTTTGCTGCTTCGATGCCTGCTTTAGTCAGTGCGTTAAACAGAGTTGACTTACCAACGTTTGGTAGACCAACGATGCCACATTTAAAACCCATGATATAAACCTTATTCTGCTTTGAACGTATGTAAGCGATTTTGTGCTTTTGGTAGGCCATCTTTTAATAAGATGTCTAGGCTGCGAACCGATTCGTCAACGACAGCCTCGATACACTCTTGCTCTTTCGCAGGAGCTTTGCCTAATACATAACCTGCAACTTTATCTTTATGTCCTGGATGGCCAATGCCTAATCTAAGACGATAGAATTCTTTATTGTTACCCTGCTTGCTGATGATGTCTTTCAGGCCATTGTGTCCGCCGTGACCACCACCTTTTTTAAACTTTCCAATACCAGGAGGAAGATCTAATTCGTCATGTGCAACCATGATCTCTTCTGGTTTAATTTGGTAGAACTTTGCCAGAGCTGCAACTGCTTTGCCTGATAAATTCATAAAAGTCGTTGGGATCAGCAAACGAAGATCTTCGCCATGAACCATGATACGACCCGTTAGGCCAAAGAACTTTGGTTCGTTCTTTAGTGTCACGTTATGGACACGTGCTAATTCTTCAACGACCCAAGCCCCCGCATTGTGGCGAGTTTTGGCGTATTCAGGACCTGGATTAGCCAGTCCAACGAGAAGTTTTATTTGTTGGCTCAAGGTATGGATCTCTCTTGGGATTTCAAAAAGCGCCGTATGATATCACAGTTTATGAAAAAGGTGCGAGCTAGCTGACAGCAACGCGATGATTCCTGTCTGTGATATATAGACGTGCAATATTACTCAGACATAAAAAAAGCACTCCATTGAATGAAGTGCTTAATGTCTTTCTCTAATGTGTTTCTAAAGCCAAGCTTTTTAAAACAAAGCGATAACCGCTTTGATTAGTTGAACATCGCAGAGATTGATTCTTCGTTGCTGATACGACGAATCGCTTCAGCCAGCATGCGAGATAGACTAAGTGTTGTCACTTTACCTGTCGCAGCCATCTCTGGAGACAGAGAGATAGAATCCGTTACGATAACTTGGTCTAGAACAGAGTTCTTGATGTTGTTCGCAGCAGTACCAGAGAAAACAGCGTGAGTTGCGTAAGCGAATACACGCTTAGCACCGCGCTCTTTAAGCGCTTCAGCTGCTTTACATAGTGTGCCACCCGTATCGATCATGTCATCAACGATAACACAGTCACGGCCTTCAACATCACCGATTAGGTTCATTACTTCAGAAACGTTAGCACGTGGACGACGCTTATCAACGATAGCGATGTCAACATCACCTAGCGCTTTAGCCGTTGCACGAGCACGTACAACACCACCAAGGTCTGGAGAAACCACAACTGGGTTTTCTAGGCCACGGTTCGCCATATCTTCTAGAAGAACCGGAGTACCGAAGATGTTATCAACTGGTACATCGAAGAAGCCTTGGATTTGCTCTGCGTGTAGGTCGATAGTAAGAACGCGGTCAACACCAACGTTAGAAAGAAAGTCTGCTACAACTTTTGCAGTAATTGGCACACGAGCAGAACGTACACGACGATCTTGACGAGCATAACCGAAGTAAGGGATTACAGCAGTAATACGGCCAGCAGAAGCGCGGCGCATTGCGTCAATCATTACCACCAATTCCATAAGGTTATCATTGGTTGGTGCACAAGTTGATTGAATCAGAAATACATCGCTACCACGAACGTTTTCATTGATTTGAACAGCGACTTCGCCATCAGAAAAACGGTCTACAGTAGCATCTCCAAGAGAGATGTATAGACGATCAGCAATACGTTGGGCTAGTTCAGGTGTTGCGTTACCAGCAAATAGCTTCATATCAGGCACGGTGGAAACCTCGGGTTGCGTCCAGTTTTAAATAGATTGTGGGTGGGCTGATTGGTATTCAGCCAAAGTTTCTTTTAAAGGAGAAATGTTTCGTCCTTTCGCGACAAACGCGGAAACGGTGTCAGGCAGTTGTTCTAGTATCGATTCGGCTTCTTTTTTGCTGTTAAATTCAGCAAAAACGCATGAACCTGTACCAGTCAATCTCGACGGCGCGTATTGTAGCAGCCATGAAAGTTGCTTATCAACCTCTGGGTACAGCATTCGCACAATTTTTTCGCAATCGTTTCCGTATTCTTGCCCTAAAAGCGTTGATAATGCTCGCTTCGGCGTATTTCGAGTTAATTTCGAATGTGTGAATATGTCCACAGTTGCTATGCTCACTTGCGGTTTAACCACAAGGTACCATTTTTCATCCGGATTTGCGGGTAACAGCCGCTCTCCAACCCCTTCGGCAAAGGCAGCGTGACCCCGAACGAATACAGGCACATCAGCCCCCAGTTTTAAACCGATCTCTGCGAGTTGATCGTCTGACAGGTTGAGTTGCCATAAAGAATTTAGCGCAACCAAGGTGGTAGCCGCATTTGAAGAGCCACCGCCAATTCCCCCGCCCATCGGTAGTACTTTCTTAAGCTTGATATCGGCGCCGAAAGCGGTCGATGTATATTGCTGCAGGGCTGTCGCCGCTTTCCAAATCAGGTTGTCTTCGGTTGCAACGCCGGGAATTTCTGGCGTTATGGTTATCGAGCTTGTTTCTTGCTTAACTGTGACCGTGAGTTCATCGGCAAAATCGACAAACTGAAATAACGTCTGAAGTTCGTGGTAACCATTGTCACGTTGACCCGTTATATACAGAAAGAGATTCAGTTTAGCCGGCGAAGGCCAGAGTGTTGGTGTTGTTATCATTTTTTCAGGGTCCACTTCGAAACTACAATGTTGATTTTGTTATCGTCTTGCTTAAATGACAATCGAGTCGGCAGAGGGATCGACTGTGCAATGACATCATTGCCTTCAGGCTGCTGCTCACTTGGCATATCTATATTACGATAGTTATCAAAATTCAGCGTCCATAACTGGCTGCTAACTTGTTTGGACAGAGATTGTAGTGTGTTGGTGCTATTCAATTGATAACTGTCAGCTTGATCAGGAATGCTAAGGAACCATTGTGGCAGATGATCGACGGGAATCCGCAAGCCGGTCAGCTGCTCAACCAATATAGATGCACTGGCATGAGTAAAAACCTGATCATCATAGGTGACGACTTTCGCACCAGATGAATCAATGGTGAGATTGAGAGCGGTCTGACCGAGGAAGGTCGTGAGCCTTAATTGACTCTGATTTGGTGAATGTTTCCAAATGAAATTAAGGCTTTGGCGCTGCTCCGGCGAAATGTAGGCGAGCTTGCCTGTCGCTTGATACTGCTTTATTTGCAAAAGTCGGTCTTGGTGACTTTGCCACTCGACGCTGGTCGGCTGCTCAGGGATGGACGAGCAACCTACCATAATGAGGGTCATAAAAAGAAGAGACGTGATTTTACGAAGCTTGTTCATGTTTGCTCACAACTTGTTCAAATTTATCTAAAAAACGCTTCAACTATAGCATTGAACTCACGAAGTCATGAAAACAAATCCCGCTTGCTCTTTAAATAGCGCAATGCATCAAGTAAAATTCGCCTCTTGTTTCCACTCCCTGATCGAGAATTCCTGATACATGTCTTTGCTTGCCGTAGGTATCAATCACAATACAGCGTCGGTTGAATTGCGAGAAAAAGTCGCTTTTGGTCCAGATAAATTATCTGAGGCACTTAAGCAACTTAACGCAAATGCACACGTAAATGGAAGTGTTATACTTTCTACCTGTAATCGAACTGAAGTGTATTGTGACGTCAAAGGCGTGGCAAAAAACAAGCTGATCGATTGGCTGTCGGTTTTCCATCAGGTGAGTCCTGAAGAGTTAAAACCCAGCCTTTATATTTATGAAGAGCAAGCCGCGATTAAACATTTAATGCGTGTAGCGTGTGGTTTGGACTCTTTGGTGTTGGGCGAACCACAAATCTTAGGTCAGGTGAAACAAGCTTATACCGACTCACGAGAGAACAAATCTGTTGATGCTTCAATGGAAAAACTGTTTCAGAAATCATTCTCTGTCGCCAAGCGTGTTCGCACAGAAACTGAAATAGGTGGCAGTGCGGTTTCTGTCGCTTACGCGGCTTGTACCTTAGCCAAACACATCTTTGAATCGATTGCTGACTCAACCGTGCTATTGGTCGGTGCTGGTGAAACCATTGAATTAGTGGCTAAGCATCTTTCAGCGAATGGCTGCACTAAGATGATTGTGGCGAATCGAACTCGAGAGCGTGCGTTAGGGTTGGCTGAAGAGTTTGGTGCTGAAGTGATCAGCCTCAATGAGATCCCTGAACATTTGCATAGAGCGGATATTGTGATTAGCTCAACCGCCAGTCCATTGCCTATTATTGGTAAAGGCATGGTCGAGACCGCGCTGAAGAAACGAAAGCACCAACCTATGTTGTTGGTTGATATCGCCGTTCCGCGTGATGTTGAGTCACAGGTTGGTGAACTTAACGATGCTTATTTGTACTCAGTTGATGACTTACAGTCGATCGTCGATGGTAATATTGAGCAGCGTAAAGTGGAAGCGATTCAGGCTGAGGCTATAGTCAGTGAAGAAAGTGCCGCATTCATGAGTTGGGTGCGCTCGCTGCAAGCGGTCGACAGTATTCGTGACTACCGTAAATCGGCTAACGAAATCCGCGAAGAATTATTGAGTAAAAGTTTACAATCACTTGCCGCTGGCGGTGACCCTGAAAAAGTTTTACTCGAGCTCAGCAATAAGCTCACAAACAAATTGATCCATGCTCCAACGCGTGCACTTCAAAGTGCAGCAGAGCAAGGAGAACCTGAAAAATTAACGGTCATTAGACAGAGTTTGGGCTTAGAAAACCCTCAATAATATTAGACCTCCAACAAGATAAGAGATTATGAAAGCCTCGATTCTAGTAAAGCTTGAAACCCTTGTTGAACGCTATGAAGAAGTTCAACATCTACTTGGTGATCCTGATGTAATCGGGAATCAAGACAAATTCCGCGCACTTTCTAAAGAGTACTCTCAACTAGAAGAAGTGACGGCTTGCTTCCAGTCATACCAGCAAGCTCAAGAAGATCTAGAAGCTGCTGAAGAGATGGCAAACGAAGACGACGCAGAAATGCGTGAGATGGCTCAAGACGAAATCAAAGATGCGAAGGCAGCAATTGAACGTCTGACAGATGAGCTACAAATCCTTCTGATCCCTAAAGATCCAAACGATGAACGTAACTGTTTCTTGGAGATCCGCGCAGGTGCAGGTGGTGATGAAGCGGGTATCTTCGCGGGCAACTTATTCCGTATGTACTCGAAGTTTGCTGAGAAGAAGGGTTGGCGCATTGAGATCATGAGCAGCAATGCTTCAGAGCAAGGCGGCTACAAAGAGATGATTGCTAAGATCAGTGGCGACAGCGTTTACGGCACGATGAAATTTGAGTCAGGCGGTCACCGTGTACAACGTGTCCCTGAAACCGAATCTCAAGGTCGTGTTCACACATCTGCATGTACTGTTGCGGTGATGCCTGAGATTCCAGAAGCGGATTTACCAGAAATCAAATCGGGCGATCTTAAAATTGATACCTTCCGTGCATCGGGCGCGGGTGGTCAGCACGTCAACACCACGGATTCAGCAATCCGTATTACTCACTTACCAACCGGTACTGTTGTCGAGTGTCAAGACGAGCGTTCTCAGCATAAAAATAAAGCAAAAGCGATGGCAGTGCTTGCCGCTCGTATTGTTCAAGCAGAAGAAGAGCGCCGTGCGGCGGCGATTTCTGACACGCGTCGCAACCTACTAGGTTCTGGTGACCGTAGTGACCGTATTCGTACGTACAACTACCCACAAGGTCGCGTTTCTGATCACCGTATCAACTTAACCATCTACCGTCTGAACGAAGTGATGGAAGGTGACATGCAAAGCTTGCTAGACCCTGTTCTACAAGAACACCAAGCCGATCAACTGGCTGCATTAGCTGAGCAAAACTGATCAGTATGCAATCAGAGTATACGATTGAAAGTGCTTTAAAAGCGGCAATCGTAGCGCTTCAAGAGGGTGACAACACGTCACCCTCGATTGATGCTGCGGTACTGCTTTGCCACGCCTTAGATAAACCAAGATCTTACCTACTTACTTGGCCTGAGAAGCACCTCACCTCAGAGCAAGAATCCGAATTCAATGCTCTTCTAAAACGTCGCTTAACTGGTGAGCCTGTGGCTTACATCGTCGGTGAGCGTGAGTTTTGGTCACTGCCGTTAAAAGTTTCTCCTTCTACTTTAATCCCGCGCCCAGATACTGAGCGTTTGGTTGAGATCGCGTTGGATAAAACCTATGGTAAGCAAGGTGCAATTCTCGATTTAGGCACTGGTACTGGTGCTATCGCGTTAGCATTGGCATCTGAAATGCCGAATCGACCAGTGACAGGTATTGATCTTCGCCCTGAAGCGCAGCAACTTGCTATAGATAATGCGCAGCGCCTAAACATCACCAACGCCACGTTTTTGTACGGAAGTTGGTTTGAGCCTTTGAACTCAGTTAGTTCTGAAGATGCGATGAAGTTCTCATTGATTGTCTCTAACCCACCATATATAGAGAAGAATGATCCTCATTTGTCTCAAGGTGATGTACGTTTTGAGCCGATCACGGCACTGGTTGCTGAAGAGAAAGGGCTCGCCGATATTCGATATATCTCTGAAAACGCCCGCGACTTTTTGGAAGATGAAGGCTGGCTAGCGTTTGAACACGGCTACGATCAAGGCTTGGCGGTACGTGAGATAATGCAGGCGCTCGGTTATCTCGATGTTGTGACAGAGAAAGATTACGCTGGTAATGACCGAGTGACATTAGGCCGTTACTGTTCATAGTTCGTTATTGTTGTTAGCTCATAACTAATATCGATTGCTGATAGTCGCTTATGAGTAATGGATGGCGAACTGGCTAACTTGATACCTTTAACTCGATACATACCTTTAACTCGATAGTGCATTTTATGCGATAACGTATTTAACGCAGAAATACAGGGCATTTACGGGTATTGTATGGCTCGTGTTAACGGAGCACCTATAAAAATATAAAGGAATACCATGTACGAAGGTTTAAAACATTTCCATCTATTAACGATTGCTATAAGCGCGCTACTCCTTTCGGTGCGTTTTGCCCTGATGATGGCTAATTCAACTAAGCTTAACCACCCTTTCTTGCAGCGTTTCCCCCATATCAATGACTCGTTGCTACTGCTATCGGGTATTGGTTTGATTTTTATTACCGGTTTTATTCCATTCACGCCCGCAGCACCATGGTTAACAGAAAAACTGACCTGTGTGATGGCTTACATCGCATTGGGTTTCTTTGCGCTTAAACTTGGCAAAAATAAGTTACTAAGAGTGTTCTCTTTTTTCGGTGCTCTGGGCTGGTTAGCAATGGCAGGTAGCATTGCGATGACGAAGACACCAACATTTTTCGGTTAATTATCTCCTTATTTCGGTTAATTATCTCCTTATTTCGGTTAACTATCTATGTACGAATTTTTTGATGAAGACTTTGACCAGCTAGAGTTAGCAGAAGGTGCATTGATCTTAAATAAAGCGATTGATCCCGATACCCAAGACAGCTGGGCAGAGCAAGAGCTGGCAAGATTACTAAAAGAAGCTGAGTTTGCTTTGGTTCATGAAACCGACGAGCAACAGAAGTTTGAGTCCTTTCTTCGATTGTTCTTCCATGAGTGGGGCTTTGCGGGTGATAAAGACGCTTACTTCTCTTCAGAAAACGCTTTTATTGATAAAGTATTGGAAAGAAAGAAGGGTATCCCGGTTAGCCTTGGTGCCATTTTTCTTTTCTTAGGTCGCAAACTAGGCTTTCCTGTAGAGGGGGTATCTTTCCCGACTCAGTTCTTACTCAAAGTGAACTGGTACGGGCAAAAGACGGTTTATATTAACCCTTACAACGGCGAATATGTTGGTGAGCGAACCTTGCGAGCATGGTTGATTGGACATGACGGCCCACTGGCTAAGGTGAACGCCGAACATTTAGAAGCCGCCGACCACCCAACCATTATTGGTAAGTGGTTAGCGTTACTTAAAAGCGCTTTGCTCAGAGAAGAGCGTTATACGCTGGCTTTGAAGTGTACTGATCTCGCATTAACGTTTGTGCCGGATGATCCGTATGAAATCCGTGACCGTGGCTTTATTTACCAGCAGCTAGACTGCCATCAAGTCGCTGCAACGGACTATCAGTATTTTATTGATCAATGCCCAGATGATCCTGCGTCTGAGTTACTGAAATCTCAAGTGAATGTCATGAGTGAAAAGACCGTGGTTGTTCACTAGTTAATAATTATTTTAGAGAGAATATGATGGAACAGAAAACAGTTCATATTGGTGATATGCCAATTGCTAACGACAAGCCATTTACGCTATTTGCTGGCATGAATGTTCTGGAATCTCGCGATCTTGCGATGCAGATCTGTGAGCACTACGTGAAAGTAACAGAAAAGTTGGGCATCCCTTACGTATTTAAGGCGTCTTTCGATAAAGCGAACCGCAGCTCTGTTCATTCATACCGTGGCCCTGGTATGGAAGAAGGTCTGAAAATCTTCCAAGAGCTAAAAGACACCTTTGGTGTGAAGATCATCACCGATATCCATACCGAAGCTCAAGCTCAGCCAGTTGCGGATGTGGTGGATGTGATTCAACTACCTGCTTTCCTAGCTCGTCAAACGGATCTTGTTGAAGCAATGGCTAAGACTGGTTCTGTTATCAACGTCAAGAAGCCTCAGTTCATGAGCCCAGATCAAGTAGGTAATATCGTTGATAAGTTTGCTGAGTGTGGCAACGACAATATCATTCTTTGCGAACGTGGTTCTTGCATGGGATACGACAACTTAGTTGTTGATATGCTTGGCTTTGGCGTAATGAAGAAATCTTCAAACGGCAGCCCAATCATCTTTGATGTGACTCACGCGCTTCAAATGCGCGATCCATCAGGCGCGGCATCAGGTGGTCGTCGTGAGCAAACCGTTGAACTTGCGAAAGCGGGCCTTGCTACGGGTATTGCTGGTCTGTTTCTTGAAGCGCACCCAAACCCAGATCAAGCACGCTGTGATGGCCCATCAGCGCTACCTCTAGATAAACTAGAGCCGTTCTTGAAACAGATGAAAGCACTTGATGACCTTATCAAAGGCTTCGAGCACATCGAGATCAAATAACAAAGTGACCGTTGAATAACTCACCAGTTATTCAGCCGAGCAGATAAACGCCCAACCCTCAGAGTTGGGCGTTTTTGTTCTTGCGGTATCATGAGCGCTGCTAATTTCATTCGACTTTACGAGTGAGCCATATGTGACCAATTCGACATAAATATGAAATCGCAGTGTTACATCGGGAATGTTAATTTAAGATTAGGGCATCTGATTGTTTGAACTCCAGATAAGGAAGTCGCAATCGATGATAAAAAAGCAGTGGATTCCCCTAAAAAGTTCAAAGGTATGACAATGAAGCAACGCCTTATTCTAAAGACAGCACTAAGTGCTGCAATCCTAGTTACTCTAGCTGGGTGTGCCTCTCAATCAAATCATGATTGGAATCAAGACGAAACTTACAAGCTAACGATTCTTCACACAAACGATAACCATGGTCGGTTTTGGCATAACAAGTACGGAGAATACGGCATGGCTGCGCGTAAAACGCTAGTTGACCAACTTCGTTCAGAAGTTGAAGCAGAAGGCGGTAGCGTGTTGCTTCTATCTGGCGGTGACATCAACACGGGTGTTCCAGAGTCAGACCTTCAGGACGCAGAACCTGATTTTAAAGGCATGAACAAGATCGGTTACGATGCCATGGCATTGGGTAACCATGAGTTTGATAACCCACTGGACGTACTGCAAAAGCAGATCGACTGGGCGAATTTCCCTATGTTATCAGCCAACATCTACGATAAAGCAACCGGTGAGCGTATGTTCCAAGCTTATGAGATGTTTGAAAAGCAAGGGATCAAGATTGCCGTTATTGGTTTAACAACTGAAGATACCCAAAAGATTGGTAACCCTGAGTTCATCGCTGGTATCGACTTCCGTGACCCTAAAGAAGAAGCGAAGCAACTGATCGCTGAACTTAAAGCAACAGAAAAACCAGATCTTATCTTCGCAGTGACTCACATGGGACACTATGAAAATGGCCAGCGCGGTGTTAACGCGCCGGGCGATGTTGCACTTGCTCGTTACCTCAATGAAGGTGACCTAGATATGATTGTCGGCGGTCACTCTCAAGAGCCGGTGTGTATGGAAGGCCCTAACGTTGTGAAGAAAAACTTCAAGCCGGGTGAGCAGTGTAAGCCTGACGTTCAAAATGGTACTTACATCGTTCAAGCTCACGAGTGGGGCAAGTACGTAGGCCGTGCTGATTACGAATTCCGCAATGGCGAGCTAGAGATAGTGAGCTACGATCTCGTTCCCGTTAACCTTAAGAAGAAAGTTGAGGTAGACGGTAAGAAGCAGCGTGTCTTCATTCAAGATGAGATAGTACAAGATCCAGAGCTACTTGAGTTCCTACGTCCTTTCCAAGAGCAAGGTCAAGCACAGCTAGAGGTTCAGATTGCAGAGACAAACGGCAAACTGGAAGGGGATCGCAATGTGGTTCGATTCCAACAAACAAACCTAGGTCGTTTGATTGCGACTTCTCACATGGAGCGTGCAAAAGCAGACTTCGCTGTGATGAACTCTGGCGGCGTTCGTGACTCAATTGAAGCAGGTAATGTTACTTACAAAGATGTACTGAAGGTACAACCTTTTGCAAACATCCTGACTTACACAGACATGACGGGTAAAGAAGTTCTCGATTACTTAAATGCAGTGGCGACTAAACCCATCGATTCTGGTGCTTACGCTCAGTTTGCTGGTATCTCTATGACAGTAGCGAATGGTGAGGTATCGAATGTATTCATCGGTGGCAAACAGCTTCGTCTAGACGAAACTTACCGTTTCACAGTACCAAGCTTTAACGCGGCTGGTGGTGATGGCTACCCTAAATTGTCTGACCATCCGGGTTACGTAAATACTGGTTTTGTTGATGCTGAAGTACTAAAAGAGTATTTAGAAGCAAACAGCCCGGTTGACGTGAACCAGTACGCGCCTGCAGGCCAAATGGTTTACAAGTAATAGAGCTTAGGCAATTGAATGAATAGGTGCTGAATTAGATTGACTCCAGCAGCTTGATAAATTTTAACTAAAGCGACGCTTCGGCGTCGTTTTTGTTTTAATATAACCGCGTGTTGCTTCTCTATCGTTTGGATTTGTTATGACCCCTGCAATCAATCTCGCCAAGAAAAAGAAAATCGCTCATAGTGTGCATCAATATCATCATGATGCGAATAATACGAACTATGGTTTAGAAGCCGTTGAAGCGCTTGGTCAAGATCCCAAACGTGTATTCAAAACGCTGTTGTTCTGTTTGAATGGTGTAGCAAAAGATTTGGCGGTCGCAGTTATTCCTGTTGACCAGAAGCTCAACCTAAAGCTTGCAGCAAAAGCAGCGAAGGGAAAAAAAGCAGAGATGGCTGATCCAGATATTGCTCAGAAAACCACGGGTTATGTTGTTGGTGGAATTAGTCCGCTTGGACAGAAAAAAGCACTGCCGACCTTTGTTCATTCTAGCGCTACCGATTTTGAAACGATCTGTGTGAGTGCAGGGAAGCGTGGGCTAGAAATTGAGTTAGATCCGAAAGATTTAGTAAAGCTGACTCGCGGCCAGTTTGCCGATCTATGTTTATAGATTGTTGTTGTCATGATGATAAAACTATCGAATGACAAACAAAAACGCCCGCTAGACTAATCTAGCGGGCGTTTTTATATCGAGTGTCTCGTCTTACTGACTCTGACTACTTCTTCAGACCTAAAGTACCACCAACACGCTTTGGTGCAGGTTTGTTCGGTCTATTTGAATCTTGACTGCGATTTGCCGGTTTACCGCTTCTACGATCGTTATTGTCGCGATCTGTGCGATTGCGGTCCGAACGGTTTCTATCTGAATTTGAACGCTCTGAACGAGAGTTCGATTTCCAGTTTTCGGTATTACCACCGCTTTCACCGTTCGATGAATTGCGGCCACGCTTTGAGTTAGGCGCATGACGGAATTCATCCGCATTGTTACCGCGGTAAGTGCGAGTACGGTTCTCGTTTTGATTACGGCGCGCTGTTGAAGCTTGGTTCTCTTCACGGCTATCAAAAAGTTTCGCGTCAGTCGCTTTACGAATGCGTTGACCTTTCGCGTTCATTTTTGACGCATCTTCTGTACTTACTGAGCCTTCACACATCGCTAAAATTTCAGTGATCTCTTGGTCGCTCAGGTAGCGCCATTTGCCGTTAGGAATACCGTCTAGTGAGATATTCATAATACGAACACGGCGCAGCTTAAATACTTCGTAACCGAGCGCTTCACACATACGGCGAATTTGGCGGTTAAGGCCTTGTGTTAGTGTGATTCGAAATGAGAACTTGGTTTCTTTCTCTACCTTACATGGCAAAGTGACAGTATCGAGAATATGAACACCTGCGCCCATTTGCTTCAAGAACTCAGTCGTAATCGGCTTATCCACACGCACCACGTATTCTTTCTCGTGGTTGTTACCTGCACGTAGGATTTTGTTTACGATGTCGCCGTCATTGGTTAGGAAGATAAGGCCATCAGAAGGCTTATCTAGACGACCGATCGGGAAAATGCGCTTGTGGTGGCCGATAAAGTCGACGATGTTGCCAGGAATATCACGCTCAGTGGTACAGGTGATGCCTGTTGGTTTATTAAGAGCAATGTAAATCGGCTTCTCTTTTGAGCGAACAGGCTTATTGTCGATCTCAACATCATCACCAGGCAAGACTTTAGTACCCATTTCAGGGATCTTACCGTTAATAGTAACTCGGCCTGCATCAATGAGTTTATCGGCTTCGCGGCGTGAGCAAAAACCAGTTTCACTAATGTATTTATTAAGGCGTTTAGCTTGGGATTCTTGTGACATGATATTCTCTTAGCGTTTCACAACGGAAATATAGATAAACAAAAAGCAACTTTTGGATAGTTGCTTTGAGTTGGAATTCGTTAACTGAGGCAATTTTAGCACTTGGTGTGAGTCTAGGCACGAAATATTCTTGTGAAGCAAGATTGCTCGCTATCAACCTGCCTGCAACTAACCCCGTCAGCTAGTGCGTTTTTGATGGCGCTCTCTGTTCTCTAGTTTTTTCTCATTACTCTTTCTGAGCATGACATAGACTGCACCAGTACCACCATGAAATTGCTGAGCAGAATGAACGCATTGAACATCGTTGATCTGTGACAGCCAATTGGCCACGTAGCTTTTCATCATCGCTGGTGGGTTCGAACGCTCACCCTTACCGTGAACAATGATGACGGTACGAACGTCCATTCTTAAACACTGACGCAAAAATGAAAGTACTTCGTTACGTGCGTCTTTGAGTGTTTTTCGATGCAGGTCGAGCTTAGCTTGAATCGGGTATTTGCCTAGGCGCAGTTTTTTGTATACGCCTTCTTGTACACCGTCTTTTTTATACTCAATAACGTCATCCGGTTTTAACATCGGCGAGTAGTCTAATGATAGGTAGTCCTTCTCATCATCAGACAGCCACATTGCTGCTTCACGCTTGGCAAGGTGAGACTCAGTAACGCGATGTACTTTTTGGTGTTCTGCGGTGTCATGGTCGATACGTTTTACATCGCCCATCATTGCTTGGAATAGATCTAAGTCGTCATCATGAGACATAGTGTGCATCTCAAGTAGAAAAGGATAGGGTAAGTATACCTAAGTTGGGGCTGGGTTTAAAAATGAAAAACCGAAGGTGACAATCACAGTCAACTTCGGTGCAAGGCGTCTTGATACTTACATACAAGCGAATATATCTTAATTATAAATAAGTTAGGCTGAGCCAACTTAGTGAGGGGATTCTTCAGTCATAACCTTATATACTCGTTCAACTTGAAGATGCAGGCTTGAGAACTTGAAAGTTATCATTAATTCGAGATGCCAAAGAGCCT
>NZ_CANLBV010000091.1 GCF_947488985.1 uncultured Vibrio sp. | reverse complement strand
CAATAGAGCAATTTTTTACTGTGACTCTTCCAGAGCTCGCAGGCTCTTTGGCATCTCGAATTAATGATAACTTTCAAATTCTCAAGCCAGCATCTTCAAATTGAACGGGTTGTATACTCAAACTGATCAGCATTATTTTTGCTCAAATTGTGGTATCTACACCCATAATAAGCGTCGCTCAAATACGCAGGAGTACGGCTTTAACATTGGCTGTTTGGAAGGGGTTAACCCTTTTGATTTGGGTGATATCACGACGTACGATGGCGTTAATCACCCTGCTGACCAATAACAAGTGGGCCGGATAAGGCGTGATTTGCGGCTGAGTATGCAGCCTCCCTCCGTACTGGTAAAACAGGCGCTGGTGGTTTGATAAAGCCTGTGTAATGCTAAGCCTCAAGTATTGAATGTCTGTTGTGGGCTATGTTTAGTGTTCCTTTGAATAGTTTTGTACATCGTGTGAGTGATAAAAGCCAAGTCATGGCAGCGGCTGCCGAATGTGGATGCCAATTGAAGCGGGTTCGCCGTTCGCGTCATTGGATATTGATGGCTCATCAAGAGCATCAACTCGTTGAATTTAAAGCGATGCTAACCGATGACAAAGACGCATGGATAGTCAACGCAATCGACAAAGTACTGCCCAAACCTGTGGTCTGTTTGGCTTCTTTGTTAGCCGCCACGCCCTCGATGACCGTCGCCCAGTTGGTCATGGAATCCGGATGTTCAATGGCAGAAGCAAGGCGTGCGATTGATGAGCATGAAGGGTTATAAACACGAGCCTTAAGTAAGCCAGTCATGTTGTGAAAGGGAATCGCGAGCAGCAAAAAGCCCGTAACGATATTGCGTTTTTCAGCGGAATATCGTTACGGGCTTTATCATCTGTGCTGCCGTTAAGCTAAGCCATGTGGCTTATAAAGCGTTCGCTCTATTAATCGTTAGCCACTTTTACACGGATGGTGTTTTTGCCAAGCTTTGACATGTTCAGCTTGTTGAGGGCTGTTTTCGCTTCTTCTTGCTCTGGCATTTCAACAAAAGCAAAACCTTTTGAGTAGCCAGTCTCTTGGTCTAACACTAGGTTACACGCTTTAACAGAGCCGAACTCTGAAAATAGCACACGAATGTCTTGCTCTGTTGTTGAGCGAGATAGGTTACGAACGAGAAGTTTCATAATAAACCTTGAATTTTAATTTACGCCGCGCATTGTCGCACACTTTGAGGCTCACTCTCACAACTAATTATTGAATTATGTTTTGAGCGTGGGAATGAATACCCATCACAGTCAGTCAGCGATTAGCAGTAAAAGTGCTCGCAGAGAGCCAGCACTTTTAAATGGCCAGCACTTGTGAACCGACAGCAATAATTATTGGTCGTCGAATTGTTTAACGGTGAACGCGTCTTCGATTCGGTTTAGCTCTTCTTGTTCTTTAACTCGCTTCTCCTCTTGGAGAGTCGCTTTCATCTCGTTAAGTCGCTTTTTCTCTGACTTAGTCAGGAATTTCACTGCTTTTTTATTGGTCAGAGCGTAAGCAACTACGTCTTCACCTTTTTCTCTGCGGTCGTTTACGCGTTGTGAGAAACGTTCATTGTCGCGAGCTTTACGCTCCGCTGAGGTCAACTTGCTCATGCTTTAAAGCCTTTTCAATTAATCATGGTAGGGAATCTACGCTAAGCGAAACAAACAGGAACTGCTGAGTATCAGTCTAGCCCATTTGTATGCTGGTGGCGCATCTTAGCACAGAGGCTTGAGCTTGCAGGTATGCAATTCGCAGGAACAAATAAAACAGCCCACAACGCTTCGTTGTGGGCTGTAATTAACGGCTAACCAAACAAGGTGAAGCTAAGGATCGAACGATCAGATTTTCTCGATGTATAAGATGACCTCTCCGACCTTAAAGCCGAATTTAGACATCTCGGTTTTGTTGAACAATCGTTTCTCATCCATTAAGAACATCCAATCGTCTAATACGACTTCATAAGTGCTGCCGTCGACTTCAATTTCTAAATCGTATTTCCAATACAGAGCCGAACCTTGGGTTTCGCCATAAGCGGTACCTACTACATCACTGGCAGTGCCTGAATAGGTATTTTCGCCGGTTTTAATTAGGTTCCAAACTCGGGTTGAACGCTCACCATCGGCAAAAGAGAACCACTCTTTGATCTCTCCATTGTCACCGTCCCATATGGCATTAAGCTTAGCGTCGAAGCGGCGTAGTAAATTGCCAGAGCGGTCGAGCACGATGCCGTAGGCCATCAACTCCCCATTGAAGAAGGTTTCAAGCTTGAGCTCGGGAGTGGTGTCTACGTGATTCTCTAGATTTGCAGAACCACAACCCGCTAGCCAAGTGAGAGAAAGCAGTGCCAGAACGAATTTTATTATTCTTGTTTTTGGACTCATTTATTTAAACCTAAGAGTTGTTTGCGAAGGCCGGGCTCGGATGTGTTTTCAGATAACCAGATGGCTAAAAAGGCCTCACCAAACTGCTTGTCTTGGATTACCCCGATAGGTTGCTCATCAAAGTAAAAGCGGCTTACGTTATCTTCTGTGACACGAATAGTGAGCGTGCTTCCAGCTTCTACGTTTGGCCACATCGCGTACAAAGGCTTCAACCAACGCTGGATGCTGTTATTTGAGTAACCAAGTTTGTTCCACTGGTCTTCGGTTGCATCGACTAAGTCTTTGCTGTCGATAGCGCGGTAATACTCAAGCTTGAGTGCGCGTTCAGAGTTGGTTGGTGTGGTGTAGAACTCAGCAGAGTAAATCGTCCAGAACAGATAACTCATTTCGCCTTGGCCGCGTTTATTCAAATCATCGACCGCAGAAGCTTTCGCGTTTGCGGTAAATAGCAGCGCAGCAAAGATTAGAGTTAGAGTGATTAAGCTGAAGAGTTTGCTTTTGGTCTGCGCATGAGCGGTTTGCGTATGAATGATTTGCTTGTGAATGGTCTGCGTATGAAAGTTTGAAAGCGCACCCACGCGACTAGGGAAGCTCTCTATTTTGAACGCTTGTGCAGGGTTGCGTGAATAAGCCATAACTCACCTCGTTGTCGTTGCCATTTCAGGTTGTACTAAGTTGGAGTAGGCGGCCACCAGTAAGGGCAACAAAATCCCCCAACTCAATGCAAGGGCAGCAACTACCGATGCATCTGGCCAAGTAGTAAGAAGGGCGCCAGCTTTGATGCCCCCCCAATAACTACTAGTACCTGCTACGAACCCGATGACAAACAAGATCACTTTCGAGCATTTTAAAAGCCAATTAAGGCTGTGATTGAAGCTGATCAAGAACATGATCCATAAGCACACCAACCACACAGGAAACCACGATTGGTTGGCGATTTCAGAATCGACGGCAAACACGCCGAAGTGAAGCATGAGGCTATCGAGTAATAGCCCCAACGGAAGTAAACAGAGTATTTTCAGATCGCTATTGCGGGTTGGAGAGAGCACGAAGTGCACGGCCACAATCAATGGCGCGATGAACGGGGCTTGCGCGGTAAAGAATGCACTGCAAACCCAGGTCGCTTGAAACAGAACCAGATTAATAATCCAAAACCGTTTCATCTTTTGCTCCAAAGTAACGAGGTTTTCTGGCTACTAGGTGATGGGTGCTGATCACACGTTCTAAGAATGCGCCTTCACAGTAGCAGAAATAGAAAATCCATAAGCGCTTAAACTCTTCTGAATAGCCCAGAGATTCTAGCTCTTCCCAACTGTTTTCAAAGGCAACATTCCAGTCGTTGAGTGTGCGAGCATAGTGCAGGCCAATGTCGTCAACTTCTTGAACCACAAGGTCGGTACTGGTCGCAAGATGTTGGGTCATGACTGAAACGGAAGGTAAACAGCCACCCGGGAAGATGTACTTCTGAATAAAGTCGACGCCTTTGCGGTATTTCTCGTAGCGGCTGTCAGCAATGGTGATGGCTTGGATCAACATCTTGCCTGAAGGTTTCAGTAACGAAGAACACTTCTCAAAGAAGGTTTGCAGATATTCGTGTCCCACCGCTTCGATCATCTCAATAGAGACCAACTTGTCATACTCACCGGTGAGATTACGATAATCCTCTTTAAGCAGGGTGATTTTGTCGGTTAAACCAAGCGCTTTCACTCTTTGTTCAGCAAGCTCGTGCTGAGCGTCTGAAATGGTGGTAGTCGTCACGTGACAGCCATAATGTTGAGCCATGAATATCGCCAGGCCACCCCAGCCAGTACCTATCTCAACGACGTTGTCTGTTTCAGACAGTTCTAAACGCTCACAGATGATTTTCATCTTGTTCTGTTGTGCTTTAGACAGGGTTAACGCGTCTTCGCTGTAGATAGCCGATGAGTATTGCATTGAGCTGTCTAGGAATCGCTCATACAGTTCGTTGCCGATGTCGTAGTGAGCCAGAATGTTGCGTTTAGCCCCTTGCTCGGTATTGGCATTCTTACGGCGTAATAACAGGTTTTTGATGCGAGATATCCACTGTGTTTTGTCGTCCAACTCGTCTAACTGCGCTTGGTTGCGCGCCATGATCTGAATAACACGAGTCAGGTTCGGACTAGTCCACTTACCATCAATGTAGGCTTCGGATGCCCCAATACTTCCGTTGATGACAACATCTCTAAAAAAGGTCGCATCATGAATCACGATTCGACCTTTCAAGTCTGCTTCTCGATCACCAAACACTGAATGCTGATCGCGCTCGATGATTTCAAGCGTTGCGAATTGCAGGCGTTCTAGCACCTTGAAGATTAAAGCTCGATATCTACAGTTGCTTGAAACAGCAACGGCATTAGCTTGTTGTTCAATGTTGTTGTTTTGTTTTGCAAGCTGTTCCATGTAAACCTCGCTGAGAATTCATTCTAACTTTTTTCCAACTAAAGTCGGGTGCTGTTCTTTGGTTGAGCACACCCAAATCGTTACTTGAGTTGTACTGTCTAATTACTGTAAAGGCGCTCAAGACGTTGAGTCTGGGTGCGCGACGAATGGTACTTTTTTCAGGAATAATTTGAGAGCCTGATAATAGATTCCCATCACGACTTTTATCGTCATTGCCGGAATCTTGAATACCGTTCGTCTAATGTTTTTCTTGGTCACAGACTGCTTTGTCAGTGCCAGTGTCGCATCGAAGATTTTGTCGCTTCTGCGGCTCTCTATGTGGACGAGTGTTCGTTTCGCTGGTGGCTTAATCTTCCAAAAATAGGTCATGTTTAAGTCCATAAACGGCGAGACGTGAAACTCTTTCTTTACCTTCAGTTCTTGGTGCATGTCGATGAGGTAGTAGTGTCTTTCTCGCCAAGGCGTGTTACTCACTTCAGCCAACATATATTTGCAATCGCCTGTTTCGTCATAACAGAAGAAGCAGTTGATCGGGCTGAAATAGATACCTAAACAACGGCACTGTGCCAGCATCGTCACTCGGTTTGAATCAGACCAAACCCCACCAAGTTGTTGCACTTTGGAAGCTATACGTTGCTTAAGTGATTGAGGTTCAGACACGGTGGCATTTTGTTTTTTTTCAGCAAGATAATCCGATTCAACAAAGCGGATCGGGTGGTACCATCGCGTACCGAACAATGCACTCCGCTGTGTGGTTTTGGGCAGTTCATCAAGATCCAACCCCATCATGTAAAGTTGATAACTGAACTCGTGGGTGATGTCGCCAAAACGGCGGTGTCTTACGTTACCCCAATAGATACCGCTGAGTTCTTCATTCTTTTCGGATGCGATCCCTATGTCGGGTGTCATGGTGTGCGTGTTCATAGTGTCGAACTCGTACTCAAATCTAAGCCGAAGCGTTTAGTTACATCGAGCGCACTGTGGACGCCGTCTTCATGGAATCCGTTGTACCAGTAAGCGCCTGCAAAGTGAGTCTTGTTTTGCCCGCAGATTTTTTCACGTTGTTGCTGTGCGTTCACCGTATTCGAATTCAGAACAGGGTGGTGATACACAAAGCTTCGAATGATTTTCTCTGGGTCAATCGCTTCACTCTGATTTAAGGTCACACAGAATGTATCTTGGCTTTCGATACCTTGCAGGATGTTCATGTTGTACGTTACACAAGCTGGTCGTTGGCTGTTGCCGTCGAGCATGTAGTTCCAGCTCGCCCACGCTAGTTTTCTGTCTGGTAGCAGGTTGGTGTCTGTGTGCAGTACCACTTCATTGCGGCTGTAAGGGATCTCGCCCAGCACCTGCTGCTCTTGTTCAGTAGCGTCACCAAGTAGGCGCAGGGCTTGGTCTGAGTGACAAGCAAATATCACTTCATCGAAGTCTTGTGTGACACCATCTTCAAACTCAATGGTAATGCCAGTCTCTTGGCGGGTGACTTGTTTGATTGATGTGTTCATCGCGACTGGTTTGTTCAAACGCGAAAGGATGATCTCAACATAAGATCGAGACCCTTTAGGGATCACATACCACTGCGGGCGGTTAGCAATGTCGAGCAGGCCGTGGTTGTAGAAAAACTGAATAAAGAACTTAAGCTCAAACTCTTCCATCTCTTCTAAGCTTGTCGACCAAATTGCTGCGCCCATCGGTAGGATGTAATGCTGGCTGAAAAAGTCGGAAAACTGGTTTTTACGTAGGAAGTTGCCCAAGGTAACATCCGGTGTGAACTCGTTACTTTCGAATTGAGCCTTACACAATTTGTTGAACTTGAGAATGTCAGAGACTAAAGACCAAAATTGAGGTTTGAAAATATTACTTCGTTGAGCGAAGAGAGAGTTGATGCTGTGGCCGTTGTATTCAAACTTAGTCGTGGTGTTGTGAACGCTAAAGCTCATCTCAGTGGGTTGTCTTTCAACCCCCAGTTGTTCTAGGAGTTGATTGAAATTTGGGTAGGTGCGATCGTTAAATACGATAAACCCAGTGTCGATAGAAAACGACGAGCCTTGATGTTCAATATCAACGGTGGCGGTGTGCCCCCCAACGTAATCATTTTTTTCGAATACCGTTACGTCGTGGTGCTTATCTAATATGTGCGCGCAAGTGAGTCCAGATATGCCTGAACCTATGATGGCGATTTTCTTCATTATTATTTCATCCTTGAAGCGAGTTTTTGCCAAATGGGTGCCGGTAGTGTTCGCAGTAACTTCATGATCCAAATAAATCGTCTTGGGAAATTGATTTCACACTTTCCTTGAGCAATACCAGTGATGATGCGTTGAGTGGCGGCCTCACGACTCACTATCATTGGCATAGAGAAGGTGTTGCGCTCGGTCAACGGAGTATCAACAAAGCCAGGGTGCACAATAGAGACATGGATATCGTGCTGTGCTAGGTCAACCGAAAGTGTTCTTCCTAAATACGTGAGTGCCGCCTTTGAAGCGCCATAGGCCTCGGCTCTAGGCAAAGGCAAAAAGCTGGCGCTTGAGCTTACCAAAACCAAGCGACCTCCGGGTTTGATGTTTTTGAGCCACGCTTTTAAGGCGTAGCCAATGGAGATTAAGTTAATGTTGATGACGCGCTCGAAAAGCTCCGCATCAAAATTCAGTGGGTCGTCAATGTACTCACAATCCCCCGCGTTCAAAATCAGCAGGTCGAGCGGCTGGTCTTGGTCTAGCTCTGGGAAGTTGTGGTAGTCGGTTAGGTCAAAACAAAGTGGCTCAATTGATGAATGAGATAAATCTGTCTCGTGAGAATCGACTAAGGCTTGCAGTTTGTCTGGGTTGCGGCCACAAGCGATCACTTGATGGCCTTGTTGAGCATAATCGAGTGTTAGAGATTGGCCGATACCTGAGGTCGCGCCTGTGATCATAATACGCATTATCGGCTCGCTCTTTTCTTGATGGATTTGATCGCGCAGCCCAAGACTGGAATGTGCTCATACAACATGGAGCCGACGTCGAAATAGTCTTTGTGATAGATCACTTGTTCATCGAGCATTTTGATATGGCTGTGGCCTTGAACTTCGATAGGTTTTTGACCGTTCAATTGTTTGTGAGCGAATTGCATCGTCCAGTACACCGCGGCTTCACTATCGGCTTCAAAAACCTGCTCAATGTGGAAATCACAGCTGGTCACTTGGGTGTAGATGTTTTCGAAGTAATGCGTCAGCGCAGCAATTCCGCTGACATGATGCAGCGGATCTTGGAATTCGATATTAGGGTGATAAACGGTCTTTAGCACGTCGAAATTGTCGGTTCCGAGTTCTCGATACATGTTGAGAAAGTTATCAAGCCATAGAGAGTTATCCATAATATTCACTCTAATTATTTGAAAAAGGCTAAGGCTCTCAATCGTGCTTCTTTGTGTTCAACGATGGGTTGCCAGTATTCGCTGTTAATTCCGTTTTTAGCAATGTAATCATGTGGAAAATGCACATGCTTGTCAGGAATATTTTGCAGCTCTGGTATGTACTTACGAATAAAAATTCCTTTCGGATCAAACTTTTCACTCTGGGTGATTGGATTGAAAATTCGGAAGTAAGGTTGAGCATCACAGCCAGTACTTGAAGCCCACTGCCAACCACCATTGTTAGCGCTGAAATCGCCATCGATAAGGTGCGTCATAAAGAATCGTTCGCCCCAACGCCAGTCGATAAGCAGGTGTTTGGTCAGGAAGCTTGCTACCACCATTCTTAGTCTGTTGTGCATCCAACCTGTATCAACCAATTGGCGCATGGCTGCATCAACCAAGGGATAGCCGGTTCTCCCTTCACACCAAGCTTTGAAGCTCGGGTGATCCTGATACCAATCTAAGCCATTGTACTTTTGTTGAAAGTTAGCACCTTTAACCAGCTTAGGATGATGAAACATTAAATGCTTATAAAAATCTCGCCAAATCAATTCATTAAGCCAAGAAAAGGCAGGTAATTGCGAGTCAAACAGCAGATCAGGTTGTTGTTGAAGCAACTGAATCGCTAACCATCTTGGGCTCACTGCACCGATCGTCAAATAAGGTGACAGGCCAGATGTTCCTTTGACGGAAGGGATGTCTCTCAGGTGTGCATAATCGTTGACTTTGTTAGCCAAGAAATTAGGGATCACGCTGCTTAGTACATCTTCGCTCATTGGCCAGCGACTTGAATCAACGCGAGGGAAGTCGAAGTCGTAGTCAGCAGAGATCCTTGAAGTTTTTAGATCATCAGGAAGCTGAGTTTGTGAAAGTTGATTTTGTAAAGACTCAGTAGGTGCGAGTGGGGCAGGACTACAGATGATGCCTTTTTCCTGAACTTGTTTTAGCCATGCGTTCTTAAAGGGCGTAAAGACTTTGAACATCTCGCCTTGTTTGTTGAGAACGCTACCGAGTGGCAGCATAACGTCACAATCGCTTATCTTGAGGTTTAAGCCGCTTGAAATCAGCTTTTTATCGCGAGCTTGTTCATCGACCTCTGGCTCAGAGTTAGCGTAGACGCACTTGGCATCAAGCTGCTGGCATAAATCGATGAGTTGTTTGGATTGGTCGTCAAAGTCGCCAGCTTTGAGGTGCAGCAGAGTAATACCGAATTCCGCGAGCTGTGATTCAAGCTGCTTGAGGTGTCGGTAAATGAAGTCGGCTTTTATTGGCGCAAGGTGATGTTGTTGCCACTGCTGCGGAGTTGAAATAAAAACGGCGATAGAGACGCCGTTTTCAACTGCAGCGACGAGAGCTGGATTATCGTGAATCCGCAGGTCTCGTCGTATCCATAGAATGTCGCTCAATATCCGTATCTCAGTTTAAGTTCTTGCGGGTGAGGGTTTAGATAAACCTGTGATTCTAGGTACTCGTTCGGGTATTCCATCAAGTAGTGGTTGATCAGCGTCAGTGGTACTAACAGTGGAATCACGCCCTCTCTGAATGAATCAATTTGGTTCGCAAGCTCTTGCTTGTGAACGCTGCTCAGTTGCTTCTTAAAGTAGCCTTGTAAATGCTGCAGCGTATTAGCATGACTGCCGCGATTTGCGTGATGTGATAACGCCGTCATCAAACCTTCGATGTACTGGTCTGCAAGCTCGTTAATGTCGAGGTCGTTTCCTGCTAAAAGCTTACCAAGGCGCTTGTAACCTTCTACGTGATGACACATCACTAGGTATTTGTGAGCACTGTGGAATTGAATCAGTTTGTGCTTAGTAATGCCTTCGTCGACAAGGTCTAGCCACTTCTGGTAAGTGAACACTCGAGTCATGAAGTTTTCACGTAGAATGGGGTCGTTAAGGCGACCGTTTTCTTCAACTGGAAGCAGCGGATTACCATCCATGATCTGCTGGGTGAACATCCCCACGCCTGTTGATTCAGAACCACGACCATGATGGTGATACACCTTCACACGCTCCATGCCACAAGTTGGACTCTTCTGACACACGATGAAGCCTGCAATGTGTTGGTTATTCTTCGAATAGTTTTGACCGAATTCGATTAACTCATTGGTCACATCACCAGACCCGTCTGGGCGAGAAACGTGGATGATATCGTCTAGCATTCTTGTTTGGCGAATAGTTGGGCGTGGAGTTGGAAGACCAATACTCATTTCTGGACAAACGGGTTCTAACTCCACGTAATCTGCTAGATCGTCTGTGCAGAAGCGAGAACGTTTATGGCCAGTATCGAACCGAACTTTATGACCGGCAACACATGCACTAATGCCTATTTTTATTTTTTTATCCATTGGTCAATTCCTTACGTCCTTTGCTCATTATTGTTTTTATATTATGTCGCTTGTTGCTCATGTGAGATTACTTTAGTCCGGTTATTACCTTTCTACCTAGCCAACTTTTTGAGTCTTGTGATCTGCCCGGTAAATCCTTCTAAGTTAGTAAATGTACTTACCTAATGGGTTGAACAATTGGCTTACACCTTTAGTGAAGTAGATCGCGTCACTTGAAACGGTCAAGCACACACAACCTTCTTTGGTCGCAGGTTGGTGAGTGTGATTACCATCCAACCAGATGAAATCACCTTTGTTGTAGACACCCATTTCGTCTTTGAAACTACCTTCTAAAAGCAGCGTGATCTCGAAGCCCTTGTGAGTGTGGCAAGGCACTTGTCCGTCTTTATCGATGTGCAACAAACTGGTGTGGTGAGCTTCGTCATCGAAGTCAAGCCTTGCTCGTGAAATTTTACCTAGGTTCATCCAATCTTTTCTCGCCACTGAATTTAGAGCGCGAGGAATTGTGAACGTAGTATCTGCAACGGTAACTTGTTGTACCTTAGGTTCAACCTCTACAGACTGAGATAAATCAGCAGTAATCTGCTCAATTGCATCAAAGTCTAAATCTAAATGGTCCACTGAAAAGCTGTCTGAATTTTCGCTAGCGAATACAGGTTCTTTACCAAAGGTATTGTCCGCCGCTTCAGCCGTTAACTGTTTCACTTGCTCTTGGCAGTGTTCACACAGCTCTACATGGCTCGACACAATCAGAGACACTGAGTCAGCAAGCGTGCCGCCAACAAAGTCTTTCAAAATTGCTTCGTTAGGGTGATGTTTAATCATGGCTTTGTTCTCCCATGTGAACCTTAAGTTTGGCTAAAGCGAGTCTGAGACGTGATTTCACTGTTCCAAGTGGGACGCCAAGTTGTTGTGCAAGCTGCTCCTGAGAGAGCTCTTGAAAGTAAACGCCTTTGACAATGGTTTTCTGCGCCAGAGGTAGCTTCTCTATTTGAGTCATTACGTGTCGGCTCATCAAATGATCGCCAAACGGTAATTCATCGCTTAGAGATTCAGCAACCATCGCGTCGATAGGCCAGATGTCGTCTGCGATTGTCTGTTCCGCTTTGGCTTTTACTTTACGCAACATGTCAAAAGCGGCATTTCGCATAACGGTGTAGACCCAAGTCGTCGCAGCGCCCTTATCTTCATTGTAAAGATGGGCTTTCTTCCAAACGTTAGTCATGGTGTCTTGAACCAGCTCATTCGCAGCAGCTTCACCACCTAACTTGCTAATTCCGAAACGCTTTATCTTGGGAGCAAAGAACTTGAATAAACAGGTGAATGCCTGTTTGTTTCGCTCGGTACCAACCAGAATCAACCAGCTTGATAGCTCTGTCGGTACTTTGTTCTCGGTCTGTGATTTGTTGTCTGGGATGATGACATGCTCCTTGCCGTTCCCTGAACTTCTGTTTTCTACTTGCATAGTCATTAACCATTACGCCAATTTAAATAACATTACGAGAGCATTGAAGGTAGGGATCATTTAATAATGATTAAATATTTACTATACAAAATTATAGTGAATAAAGGTGCTTACTTCCCGGTAATAATTTGATTCAAAAAAGGAACTAAAGAAGGAAAGCTAGCGGGCTCGGTGAACTCTGTTTTCTTTTCCAAAGGGATAGGCATCATCTCGAGAAGTCGCGCACAAATCCATTGTGGGCTTTCGAAGTCAGGTGTGGGGTAGAGTGTCCGGATTGATTCATTATCACGAAACAATTGAACCAAAAACGCGGTAAAGACGTTAGGAACCTGAGATTGAGCCGTCGACTCAACTGTCGGCCAGTGAGGTAATGGGCTAAATTTACCCTTTATCAAACCGTCGCTGGTTGTTAAAGAGGAGAGCAACTGAACGAGATTCTTGCCTTCGACGTCAATTTCTAGAATTTGATCATCGGACATATTGAAATCGACAATTGAAACTTGTGTTCCCCAAGAACTGAGGCGAGCAGATTTCGCGTTATCTTGGGTTGCGATAATAAAGCCGTCGCCTTGTGCAGCATGAGAGACCATCGCAAGATACTTTGGCTCGAAGATTCGTAGCCTTTGCCGACCTCCGGGTAGCAGAAATATGGGCAGCGGAAACACGGCGAGTTCTAGAGACTGAGCTAGAATGGCTTCTGCTTGTGTGATCTTGCTTGATGAATTGGACACATAGTACTCCTTGTTCAAATATGGTTAGAACAGGTATACGCAATGCTTGTCGTGTTCGATCAGGCAGTTGCTACTGCATTCGACTAATGGGTTAGTTATGACGCTGTTCGATCAAATTGTTGTGTTCGGTTAAATTGTTGTGTTCGGTTAAATTACTGTGTTCGATTCGTTCGCTACACTCGCTATCTATTGCTAATTTTGGTGAGCAATACCGGAGTGCAAAAGCTGAGGTTGACGTTTTTTGGTGCAGCGGTTCATAAAACCATTACTTTGATCTTTTCTCGTCCACATCATTGGCTAATATGTGATCAATGGGTAAGCAAGCGGATGGCATGGATACTATTATTTTATCTCACTTATTCTTTGCCTGACATCGCATCAAAGGAACGGTCATGATTGTTATTTACGGTATTAAAGAGTGCTTAAATCCAATTAAGTTACAACTCTCCAATGTGTTACAGCAGTGCTTGAACAGTGAAATGGGGTTACCCGATGACAAGCGAGCACATCGGTTTGTGCCATTGGAACGGGATGACTTCTTTTATCCAGAAGGAAGAACCGAGGCGTATACCGTTATTGAGATCAATATGATGGAAGGCAGAGCCGTTAATACTAAAAAGCGTCTTATTAAGAAGATATTTTCTGAAATAGAAAAGCAGTTAGCCATATCCCCGATTGATATCGAAATCACCATCAAAGAGCAGCCATCGCACTGCTGGGGATTTCGTGGCATGACTGGTGATGAAGCCCAAGATCTGAAGTACAAAGTGAAGGTTTAGTCAGGATCGTCCTGTTTATTGTGTGACCTGTTTACTTTTATTTACACTCTCTATATGAGCTACGAGTTACTGTATTTTGGGCATTCAATACGTTCAATTGCCTTGATCTTCAGTATGGTGGCCTGCAATCACCCCTTCTCTCTGTGTGCTTAATTATGTCTCTTTTTGAGATAAATTTCGGTTCGAGTGCACCCTTGTGCTATAATCTGCGCCCCAATCCGAATTGGCTTGCTTAATCTTAGGAAATTATTATGAGTGTTAAAAACGAACTTCAACAAATTAACAACCGTCTAGACAAGTGTCGCCACAAGTTAGATGCTGCTAAAACTCGTAATGATCGTCCTGTTGTTCGTCAGTTCGAGGAAGAGATTAAGAAGCTAACTAAGAAAATTGCCCAGCTTAAGCACAAAGAAAGCTACGATGTGAATCAAGAGCGTAAGTCTCTGGTTAATATGCCATTTAGCCGTGAAATCACAAAGGCTGAACAGGCCGATATGGGTAAATTGAAAAAGTCGGTTAAAGGGCTGGTGATTGTTCACCCAATGACAAAAATTGGTAAAGAGCTTAACATTGATGTCATGACAGGGTATGCCCCGAAAAAATTCTAATTGCCAGCGATGGTAATGAAAAAGGAGCTATCACTAGCTCCTTTTTACTTTCTCAACTATGCAGAAAGTAGAATAAGCGGCAAAACTATATTTGCCGTTATACACTCTTAGAGGTAATGATTATCACAAAACCTTTTAGAGTATTTAAAAAGTTAACGTGCCCCTAACATGGCACTACGGGCTCAAAGTACTGTGCCCACATTTCGAATCTACAGTTTGTATAAATATAGGTAGAGCAGCACAAATAATTACAGATAAAACTAGACTCATTAGGGAAGATGAGAAAGTAAAAAAATAGAGGTTATATGAATCAATTAATTTCAGTTGGACCATTAGAATCCTTCCTAATCGCGATTAGTGTTTTGTTTCTAGGTCACTTCGTCAACGCAAAGCTTCCGATTCTCAAAAAATACAATATCCCCGAGCCTATTGTCGGCGGATTAATCGTCGCCTTTGCTATCACTGGCCTGCACTTTAAGGGGCTTGATCTTGAGTTTTCTTTACCCTTGCAGAACATTTTTATGTTGATGTTCTTTGCAACGGTCGGTCTGGCGGCTAACTACACGCAGCTGATGAAGGGGGGAGCTAAGGTGTTCCTATTCCTTGGGATCGCTTCGGTTTATATCATTATCCAAAATGGTGTTGGTGTGACGCTGGCAACTGCCCTTGGTCTTGAGCCTCTTATGGGATTGATAGCAGGTTCTATCACCTTATCTGGTGGTCACGGTACTGGTGCCGCTTGGTCTCAAACCTTTGCTGACACGTTTGGTATTGCGAATACCCTTGAGATAGCGATGGCTTCAGCAACGTTTGGCTTGATTATCGGTGGTATTATCGGTAGCCCTGTCGCGCAAAAGTTGATTGATAAGAACCAACTTGAGTCTGAGTACGGTACCGGTACACAAACGCATGAGCGCTTTCCTGAGCTCGTGACTTATAACGAGTACGAAGAAGAAAAAGTAACCGCGAAGAAGGTGATTGAAGTTCTGTTCATTCTGCTTCTTTGTATTACTGGTGCAAAATACTTAGAACAGTGGGTAGCGACCTTTGAGATTTCTTGGTTAATGATCCCTGATTTTGTCTACGCGCTATTCATTGGTGTATTCATTACTAATGTGTTTGAAGTGACGAAGCTGCACAAAACAGACAGCGAAACAGTCGATATTCTGGGTACGGTGTCGTTGTCCCTGTTCTTAGCGATGGCACTGATGAGCTTGAAGCTTTGGAACATCTTTGACCTTGCGATTCCGTTCCTGATTATTCTTGTGGTTCAAGCGGTCGTATTAGGTATCTTCTCTTATTTTGTGACGTTCAAAGTGATGGGTTCTAACTACGATGCTGCGGTTATGGCGGGTGGTCACTGTGGTTTCGGCCTAGGTGCAACACCAACGGCGGTCATGAACATGGGTTCTTTGGTGAATCGATTCGGCCCATCACCACAAGCCTTCATGGTTGTGCCAATTGTTGGTGCCTTCTTTATCGATATTGTTAACCTGATTATCCTACAAGGATACATCTCGTTTATCGGTTAAGGTGAACCTTTACTTAAGTGCGATGAGCTCATCGCATTAAGATGAATACAAAAAAAAGCCAGTCTGTTGACTGGCTTTTTTGTTCGTGCGCCGAGCATGGCGTTGATCTAGGAGGTGAAAGTCCTCTACGGGCTCAGTCGAGCGAGAACCGTTAGTCTATGC
>NZ_CANLBV010000090.1 GCF_947488985.1 uncultured Vibrio sp. | reverse complement strand
AAGTTAGAAAGGAATTATGCCAGCATGCTATCGCTGGCATTCATGTTGATGTGGCTACCGATGTATTGTTGAACACGGAATGTACAGCAAAGATCAACACGCCCTAGCCTTGTTCACAAGGTTTTTCCTACACTATTTCTGAGCCGTTCTTACCATGACTAGTAGATGAGTATCATATGCATAAAAAACCCAAGGTTATGTGCGCCTTGGGTTTTTTACTATGAGTTTATATTTACTCTAGATTAGAACACGAAATTCAACATGACGGTGTAAAGTACCGCATCGGTATCGTCGGTTGGTGTTTCGACAAAGCTGCCTCTACCTCTAGAGGGTCTTGCTTCGAAGTACTGTACCTCACCATTTATTGAAACATTCGGCAGTACATCGTAATCGACCCCAATGAGGTAGCTGTTTCCTCTCAAATGTTCGTGCTCATCAAACTCAGCTCCGTAAACGACATAGGGCGTGAACACGTCAATATGGTAGCCAAGGCTCGCGTACATGGATGACGATAAGTCACTGATTTGACCTTCACTAGAAAAGACAGCTTTTCCAAATTCGTATTCCGTGCCTAACGACCATAGTTGGATCTGCTGATTAGGTTGTTCCGTTCGGATAGACTCAGGAAGAAATGGAATTGTGGTAATGCTGGTTAGATCGTAATCTGAATCTAGGAAAGATAAGTTCCAGCGGTAGCTGTCGCCGGTCAATTGCATATTGACACCAATCATGCTTTTTGTCTCAAATTCCAACGTTGTCATCGAGTCGAAGTCGACATCATTATTATCTTTAATGCCAATGAACGGGGATAGGGTTAGGCTGTTGCTGTCGCTAATATCATGAGACCACCGAACTTTAACGCCATTGAATGCGGTAATGCCTAACACACTGTTATATACCTCAACAGGGGGCCTTGCTGTCATGTAGGCTTGCCCAACGTAGTAGTATTCAGACGCCAAAAATATCGGTAACCTCAAGCGGCCGACACTGATATCGAAGTTGCCCACTTCATACCCTAAATAGGCCCACTCTAGCTGTGGGTCACTCCAATCATATTGAGGGGCTTTGACGACCTGGACTGAGGCTCTAAATGAATTGTAATAGTAGTCGAGTTGGATCCCAAACGTGGTATCACAGTCGAAACAACTTTCATCTTTAAATCTACGGTTAGTATCTAAAGCTTGTTCGTTGTCTGATTTCGCCCAAGAAGTACTGCCAAAGCCACTTAGAGAAAAGTTATCGGTAAGTTCAATTACCGCGAAGACCGGAGAGGCGATTGAAGCGCATAGCACTGACGTGATTATTTTTTTCATATTATTTCTCCGAACTTATAATATAGAGAACATTGGCATCTTGCGGAACTGAAGAGAGTGGGGAGTAACCGATACGGTTTGGTTTCTCATTTAACCATGCAACTAAACTGTCTGCCGAAGGTGATTCTATTTCTCTTGGATAACGCGCTTTCCCTGAAAAGGATATTCCAGCCCAGTGGGCATTCATCTGAGCGGTATTTTTTCCTAGCAATAGCTGGTAAAAGTTCTCTCTTTCAGCGCTGTTTTCTGGCCAGTCAGACAATTCTATACGCTTGCCATTCAGGCGCTTGGCCTTCCCTCTATAGAGTTGTCTTGCTTTATTAATTGTAATCTCCTCAAACTCGGGGTCTAAAGAGTATATGGCGTATTCTTCCGCCGCATAGGCTGGGTTAAAAAGCAGTAGGCTTCCTAGTATCCCAATTACTGCTGATAGCAGAGCTCTATGCTGGAGCATTTTCATCGTTTTTCTCCAATCCATTGTTTTTCTCCAATCCACGGACTTCTCTTAACAAGTTGCACTTTCTATTTGATGGAACAGTTTCTCTTTTCTTACGGGTTTGGCGACATAACCATCCATGCCTGAATCAAAGCACTTCTGAATATCATCATCGATAACGCTAGCGGTTAACGCGATAATAGGAGTTTTGCTTAAGCCTAGGTTTCTTTCGAGTTCTCTAATCTCCTTAGTTGCGGTGAAACCATCCATAATCGGCATCATGCAATCCATTAAAATAATGTCGAAGCTATTGTCGTTCTGGTACATATCAACGGCAATTTGCCCATTGTCTGCAATTTCAAAGGTGTAACCCGCCTTTTTCAACATTAGAGACGCGACCTTTTGGTTTACCCGGTTATCTTCGACTAACAGAATTCGTTCAGATTTGCTCGCAATGGTTATTGGTTCGGCTTCTTCTGGTAATGTGATCCGAGCGGCTTTGTCATTAATCGGTGTTACTGGCGACGTACTTTGTTCGGGCTGGCTGTTATGAGTGTTATAAGCCATAGGAACTGGCATCGCTTCAACGGCTTTGAGCAGTTTCTCTTTCAGTACTTCAAACTTGAATGGTTTTGGCACATAGTCGTCCATCCCAACGTCAAAACATCTCTGAATATCGTCATCGATGACACTGGCTGTTAATGCAATAATGGGAATACGACGAGTTGCTTTTGTTTCAATTTCAATCCGTCGAATGGTGCTGGTTGCCTCAAAGCCATCCATAACTGGCATCATACAATCCATTAATATGGCTGCGTAATTAGGGTTGGCGTTAAACATATCTACACCTTCTTGGCCATTATTGGCAAACTCAAATTCGTAGCCGCTTTTTCCCACGTGAAGACCAGCAATCTTCTGATTGATCTTGTTGTCTTCAACGATCAGTATTTTATGCTGAACAGTTGGAGCTTGCTGGTTAGCTTCAGACAGCACTGCTATACCCTGACTATCACAGAGTTCAAGTGCTTTAATTAAGCGAATACCGAGTAGGGGCTGCGAAACTTGAGTTGTGATACAGTCGGCAACATCTAACGCAATAGGTTCGCTCAAAAATGAACGAATCAGACAAATAGTCGCTCCGTTTTTCTGCAAGTTTTGCAGGCTACCGAGATGGTCGTTAACTAGGAATGCATCATCTTCAGCAAAAATCACAGTGGTGGGCTTGTTGTGATTTTTTTCTGCTAGCTGCTTAGTGATAACGTCTACAGTATTCGTCGTTTGAGTCACCTCAAGTCCATAAAGGTTTAGATCGCTTTTTATGCGTTGAATAAGCGTGTTCTCTTGCCCCAAAATATAAATGCTAGCGGTTGCTTTGCTCGGCTTAGGTTTGAGTAAATCAACACCTAGCTCTAAGTCGAAGTAGAAGCAGCTGCCTTCTCCTTTGACTGAGTCTAACTGGATTTGTCCTCCCATCAGTTCGACAAGCTGGGTACTGATTGCAAGCCCAAGACCTGTGCCACCAAATTGTCTAGTGGTTGAATCGTCTTCTTGAGCAAAAGGTTCGAATATCTGTTTTTGTTGCTGCTTGTCGATACCAATCCCAGAATCTCTTACAGCAAACCTAATTGTGACATCGCTTTCTGCTTTGCTTAGCGTTTGGATTGACAAGGTGACACCACCTTTGGCGGTAAACTTCACGGCATTTGACATGAAATTCATTAAGATCTGTCTTAAACGGTGATCGTCTACCATCACTCGAGCGGGCGTGTCTGGGCTAATATCGACATTAACCGATATTTTTTGTTCTTTGGCTTTTGGCGCAACAATCGATGCAATGTCGTAGATCGATTCTCTAATAGAAGCAGAATGAGGGCTGATTAATAACATACCAGATTCAATTTTAGAGAAATCTAAGATGTCGTTGATTAAGCTGAGTAGCAGCTGAGAAGAGGTTTCAATGGTATCTACATAATCACGTTGGGTTGCGGTAAGTGGTGTATCAGACAGGATCTCGGATATACCAATCACCCCATTTAATGGGGTACGGATTTCGTGGGACATATTTGCTAAGAAGCTACTCTTAGCTTTACTGGCTTGTATCGCGTCATCTTTTGCTTTTTCAGCGTCTTCTTTCGCGATGGTTAATCTTTCTTGTGCTAACTCTCGCTCAATCGTCAGTCGTTCGACTTGCTGGGCAAACAGGCTGATTTCGTCTTTTCCTTGAACCAGTTTAGCCAAAGAAGGACGAACGGCATCATTTTCATTTTTCAAAAAGTTCAGCACTAAGTTTAGGTTATTCGTGACTTGTCTCGCTAAACTTAAGGTTAAGCCCATCACAATTGCGGCCAGCAAAGCGACAATTGAAATAAACAGCGTGCGCTGCATTTGAGCGGCACTTATGGCTTGCTCTACCTCAGATTGGAACTCTTGCTTAATCACGTTGCCGAGACTTTGTAATAAGCTCAGTCTTGCTCCCATGGCTTCTAACCCGACCGAAATTTCTTGTGAATTCAATTGGGTGATTGTGTTCTCGTCAAGTAATGCGCTTCTGATTTCTTGGCTTTGAGCAAATACATCATTTCTAAATACCTCGACCATCAAAGATACTTGACGTTCGCTGGCGTTTAATGAAACAAAGCGCTCTAAGAACAGTTGTTGTCTTTCGCCTAAGGTTTTGATTTGATCTGCGAGCTCAGGATCATATTCTTGTCTATTTCGGAAAATCTCAATCAGTGAGGTACTTAATTTGAACTCCTCATTAGACCAAAACATTAACCATTCAATTTGTTGTAATGCTGTGAGGTGCTGCTGAATAGCGCGCTTGGTGTTTTCGAATGGGACTTTTTCAATGTCCAACAACATTTGTTTGTATAAGTCACTTTGCCACTCAAGGGCATCTAACTTATCGTAGTTATCTGCCGCCTCCATCGTTGATATTATGGCTTCGCTGAAGTCTGAGACTTGCTGATTCATATCATCAGAAGCGTTTAGAAAAATGATTGGGGATAGGTCGGTTAATTCTGATTTTATTTGCGAACTTTTTGCCGCAAACTCGTGAGGATTATAGTCGAGTGTACTACGGTACAAAGTAGAAATACCTTGCATATAAACTGATAACTGATTGGTGCGTTCAAAATCGGTCAACTGAGTCGTCAATATATACGCCTGTCTACCAGCAAGGAAAAGTAGTAGTGAAATGGGAAGTAGTACTAAGCCAAAGAGTTTATGTTTGACTGAAAGGTTATTCCAGGCTGCGATTGTCATAAAAGGATCCATCCAACTTGTTTTATATCAAAACAGTAGAGTAATGATTGTCAATTGAACATCTTTAAATGATAAATTTATTGAAAGTGTGCTCTAGGTAAAACTTTTTGGGATTCGGTAGCTTACGATCAAATCGATGCTGTTCTTGCCTATGCTAATAGACTGGTAATTAGTGGTGTTTCGCTTCTAGCTTAAACTGTTTAAGTATTTGTCGGTTAAGCCAAAGTATTTCAAGTTACCATCGGGCTCTAGGACTAAACTTATGTTTGAAGTGGATATTAACCCCGGGTCATTGGTCGAAAAAATCACGGTCTTGTTTAGCAATTTATCGGAGAATAAGCGATTAAAGTACTGTACGTTTTCTTGCTCAGCGCCGTTGAAGGGTTCATCAATGATGATCAGAGATTGCTCACAGCTACCTAAACCCAGCGCCAAACGTAATTTTTGCTGAATCCCATTTGGCAGGTTTTTACATTTATCCAAGCTTAATTGTGTCGCTAAGCCTTCAGGTAACCATGTGTCTAATTCAAAGAAGCTGATGATCTCTTGCATCTTCTCTGTGGGGATAAGCCCGTTGTGTAGAATAAAGTTGGTTTCTAAGGAGCCCTCAAAAATGTGCAGGTTAAAAGGGATATAGTTAATCGATGTACGGTAGCGATAGCTATTGAACTGCTTGATGTTGTAACCGTCAACGGAGACGGCACCTTGGTAGCGATCTTCCAACCCGGCAATAATCGAAATTAAGGTGGTTTTTCCGCAACCTGTTGGGCCACAAATCACCACTTTTGCGGCTGGTGGGATTTTGAACCCAAGGTTTGTTAGACCTGTCGCAGCACCTGTGTAACGGTGACTGACCCCACTGCCAATAATACTCCCTTGAAACAGACGAATAGGAGGGCTTTTCTCTAGGGTAAGCTTGTCATCGTTCATCGCCATCAAATTGTTTATCTGCGCCGATGAAGCCTTGATGGATTGAAACTTGGATATGGAGTTATAGATGCCCATGATGGGCCCAAGTGCTTTCCAAACTAGTATTACGGTTGCAAGCATAGCACCTGCATCCGAGGTGCCTTCCATTACTCCAACGACTGCTGTCACGATACTGGCAGTACCAATGACCTGAATCAACCCCCCACCTGCGGCCTGAACTTTACTGTTGGTGACGGCGACATTTTCGGAATCGTTAGTACTTTGCGTGTGTGAAGCACTAAACCGAGATTGGATTACGCGCAACAAAGGAAGACCTTGAATGGTCTTAATTCCGCGAAGGATCTCATTCCATTGATAAGATACCATCGCATTGGCACGCGAGCTTTTGGATGTAGCTTGCGTATAGATATAGCGAGAGTAAACACAGAATACCAACATCAATATCAGGCCACTCATGACCACTAGCGCAGCTGTACCAGACATGAGTGCAATGGCGACGATAAAGACGATCACAAAAGGCATGTCGAAATAGCTTAACGTTGATTCTGCGGTAACTAAGCGGCGGAAGGTATCAATATCTTTCAAACGTGCTAGCTGGGAAGAGACCCCAGCAGTGGATGTCATGGCATAGGGCAGCCATAGGAGTTTAGATATCACGGCTTGTGATATGTGGACAGCGAGATCTTTACCGGAAGTCGCGATGATGTTAACTCGCATCTTCTTAAAAAAGTATTCGGAAAAGCCAACAATAACCGCAAACAAGGTGAGCCAATAGAGTGTCGCTTCAGAACTTGAAGTGAGAGCGTAGTTATAGACACTCATGATAAAGAAAGGCTGCAACGCACCCAGTAAGCTTATAACAAAGCTTAGAATAATTAGGCTCTTGAGTTCATTGTTGTAACGGTAGAAAGCGTATTTTATCCAGTTACTGCGATCTTGAGACTCTGGTGGTGGCTCGCGGAATAAGCGGGAATACTCACTAATTGAAATTAGCAGACAAGGCTTTTTACACATTGGGAATTCAATGGTGTTGTTGTTGGTGTAGTCAAACAAAAGCAACTTGCCATCTTTTGTTCCCAGAAAGATAGCGCTGAGGTTTTCAATCTCAATAAAACATGGGTGGGGATGCTTATCTATGTTCTCGAGCGTTTTAAGTTTAGTGACGTCACAACGGTATCCAAGGCGCTCAATGGTGGCGTTAAAGCTATCGCTGTCTTTTGGTTTTGGAATAAAAGCGTCGCTCAGAATCGCAGGTGTTCCTTCCCACTCTAAGGCGATCAGAGTAAAGGCTAAGCCGCGAATTAGAGGTGATTGACTGTAACGTTCTTCATATCCACTCGCCTCAAAATCTAAGACACGCTGTGGTACATTGTTGAAGTCAACGAGAATACTCATAGGTCACCTCCGGTGAGTTTGACACGTTTGAGGCGGTGGTTAAGTTTGTCCATCTTGTTACTGGCGATGATAAGAATTTTGTCATTAGCACGGTAAGCAGTACTGGTTAACACCATTCGAGCGAAATCATCATCAAACACACAATCAATGTCATCGAATATCAACACGCGTTTACTGGCGAGTAGGGCACGAACCAATAATAAGGCATAGCCTACTTGGCGTGAAAATGGGTTGCGCACGTGACCTTTGAGTTCCGTGTAAAAGCCGGCAGGAAGCGCATCTATCTGGGCTTTAATATTCATGGTTTCACATAATGCAAATGCGGTGTTATTCAAGCTTGGCCGGAAGCAAGTTAGATTATCAATGATGCTCCCTTCGACAAACGAACTGGTTTTATCTACCATTAACACACTGTTACGCCAAACGTTGTAGTTAACATCATCAAGAGGTGTATCGTTGATCATTATGTTCAGTTTACTATCATGATTTTGCCGAGTGATACAGTTCGCTAGATGGGTTTTACCCGCACCACTTTTACCAGTTAACAAATATGCTTGACCGCGCTCGAACTCAATTCGTTGCTTGTCAGAATACTTAACCGATATGCGCTCAACCTCTGTAGTCTCATGCTGATGCTCAACAGAAGCTGCGAGTTCAAGCAGTTCAGCGATACGCTGTATGTGGAGTTTATTGAGTTCCCAGCGACTGGCTGTACGCATTACTTGTTGGTAAGGAGCAAAGTAACGGTTGGTGAGCATGATGATCGCGGCCATGATACCTTGGCTGGACTCCATGTTGATAACCGCTGTTGCTAATACGACAACAACACAGGCAATGGAAAGTTGTTGGATCAGTGCCAATATCAAGCTGAAATTGGATTCGATCTGTTCATATTTAATATTCTCAACCTCGCGCTCTTCGACCATTTGCGTCATCAAGCTTTCGACTCGATATTCCATATTTCGTGCTTTGATATCAAGTGGGCTAGAGATGATCTCAATGATTTTTGAGGTGGTTAAGCCCTCGATATCTGACTTGTTTTGCAAGCTACCAATTTTCTGTTTAGAAAGGCTATAGGCAAAAATAGCTAAGACAGCTGAGGCGATTAACAGGGTGATACCGGCCCATATATTAATTAACCCAATGATGAGGATAGTTAACACACTCACCGCGAGGTTGATTAGGGCTCGAACGGATTCTCCGCCAAAAAAGGCTTTAATTTCTGGGATAGTTGCAATGCGTTCTAAATATTCACCAGGCTCTAAACGTCGGAACTTCGAAATATCGGCTAAGCAAATCGATTGAAATACTTTGTTGGTTAAATTGCTTTCAAACTGCCTCATGATGACCGAAGAGATTTTCTCTTCCTGACTTTTTAAGTGGTAGTCGAGGACAATAGAAATCAGAATAATAGCGAACAGTAAGTATAGAGTGTCTTGAGCTTGGTTAGGTAAAACGCGGTCGAAAATGATCAGAATCGAGAAGGGCAAAACCAAACCAAATAGGGTTGATATTATTGTTGAAAAAGTCAGATAGCATTTATCTGCCATATTGATTTTTTGAGAAAATTGCTCAGTTTGCATTACTCGCTCCTTTTCTCAAAGCCGACGTCGAGAGAAGGTGTTTGGGCACTAACTCTTGATTATCTCGACCTTCGATATCGCTCATTAATCGCATAATGGTTTCAATTGATTGAATGGAAAGCACACCTTTAATTTGTTCTAGCTTGATGGTTTCTATGATGTAGTCATAGCGTGCGCTCTCGTAGTCTCTTAAGGCGCTAAACAATTTACTTTCTGCAGCAAGTAGATCCGTGATAGTACGCGTACCCAACTGGTATGCCCTCTGAATCCCTTTATAAGAGGCATAGTTGGCCCGAATGATGTTTTCAAAACTGCTGATAGATTGTGAAAAGTCGTTAATGTTGAGGATGGAGGTGTTGATACTGTTACGTGTGCTGTAAAGAGAGTCTTGGTATAGCAGCTCGGTTCGCTCTATCGCTGTTGATGATTTCTGGTATCCATAGTAGTCCGAACCCCCAGACAATATCGGCACGGACAAATTCAATCCTACACTGGTGGAGTTACTTTCTCCGGTCGCAGTGATGTCGGATTGATCGTAATTATTGGCATCATCGTGACGATAGCTGGCGGAAAGAGAGACCGTTGGCAGAAAGTTTGAACCGCTTTCTTTTAAGCTTCTACGGCTTCTTTCGACGTTCTTTTTCGCCACTAATAAGTCGTTATTGAGCGTTAATGCTTGATCCATTATGGTGCGCTGTTCGGTTTCGCTTATCTCTTTTAATGGCACACTTTCGTATATATCTTGCGAAGGAGTGACTGGATATTGAACCTGTATCGCGAGTTCATTAATAATGATGCGTCGATCTTTATGTAACGTCCTTAGCCTGTTCGCAACCCCTTCTCTTTGTGCGATCACTTCGTATAGTTCACTGGCTGCAGTATTACCTAACTCTACGTTACGATGCATCTGATGTTCACGAGTCTCAGAGGATTTTAGCTCGACCAGTGTAGCCTTTATCTGTGCGTTGTTTTTTAAGTATTCAAAATACTTAGAACCGATCTCAGAGATGGTGCCTTGGGTTTTATTTTCGTGCTTAATTTGCTCGATATTAAAGTCGAGTTTTGCCGTACCGTACTTAAAAATGTCACCAAGGTTGAAGATGGACTGCGAAAGAGACAGGCTATAGCTGTTTGAGTTGTAGCTCGATGTCTCATCGGGGATGGTCGCTAATAAGGTTTCATTCTGGTTCCATGTTGTGTCTGCAGAGCCATTCAGAGAAGGTAGGAACTTTGAACGACTTACACCAATGTTGTACTCGTTTTCTTCAACACCCTTGCTACTGGCACGGAGGGAAAGGCTGTTTTCTAGGCCGAGCTGAACCGCTTCAAGCAGGGTGGTTGCCGATGCTGAAGGTGTCGTGCTAAGTGCAAGTGCAGCCAACATGCTGCTAGTTAAGTTTCTGTACCGCCACATACTTGTTGATCACCTTGATGATTTCGTCGCTTTTATAAGGTTTGCTGATCACGTAATCCATACCAGCTTCGATACAAGCCTGATGTTCATTACTGCTGGTCAATGCCGTTGCACCTATGATGGTACAAGGGTATTTCTCATTTTCTTGTTCAAACTGTCGGATTCTCCTTGTCGCTTCAATACCACCCATTCCCGGCATGATGCAGTCCATAAAAATAATGTCTGAGCGTTTGTCCATGAAGTGCTTAACGGCATCGGCACCGTCGCCAACCAACTCGGGTTCGTACTCTTGTTTGGTTAGGATGCGTTTGAGCAATATTTGTTGAACACGATCATCTTCCACGATAAGGAATGAGCTGTTCTCCATTTGCTCTTCGGACGCTTCCGCTTCCATAATCGTCAGTAAATTTGGAATAAACTCATAGGGAATTGCTGGGGAATTAATGATCTTATCGACAAAGCTATGACACTCTTGTGCATGCTGAGTATTGGCTACGGATAGAAGAAGCTTGGTATTTGGGTGTTTTTTAAGTTGTGACTTAACCGTTTTGCTCAGCGATGGTAACTTGTTGGGTTCGAAAGTGTCAGTCAACATGATCGCGTCGTATTCACCAAAGGTTTTAGCCGCCGAAAACAACTCGTTGGCGGTTCGAATCTCGGTAATCTCAAGCCCTAAGTTCACCAACATTTTCTTCATAACATCAATACGAACTTGTGTATTGGCACACAGCAATAAACGCTTGCCATCGAAGCGAGTTTTCTCAGTGTGGAAATTTTTGGCCTTAAGATCGAGCTCTATCTGAAAACGTTCTTGAGCCCCCGACTGATACCAGTGACTCTCGTAATACCCATAATCTTTCAAAACACTTTTTGCTAAATCATCGCTATTATTAGAGTGATTTTTGTGAGCAGTCCAATGGAGCGTATTCAATTTTGCTACTGCCACATCTAGCGTTGAAAGGAAATTAAGGTTGATGGTTACGCGCGTATTCTCCATATCAGCGGCCGCGCCGGATTCTATCGTGACGAATAACTTCTTGTTCGATTTGAGCTGAATGGCGTTAGACATTTGTAAAAACAGTATCCAAAACAAGCTGGTGGATTGACCTTGCACGCGATTGGGTAAATTATCGGATATAAAGCAGTCGAGTTGACCCTCATTACGCTGCACTTTAGCACTGATATGAATCATCAATTCAGAGAGAAGGTTCAGAAGCGAAAACTCTTTCGATTTACTTTCCGTTCCTTGAGAAATCAAACGGTTATAGTTCTCTGCCAGTTCAGATAGGGTATTGCAAGCTGAGGTGATGTCTTGTGCCATCAGTACGCCATTCTCGTCTGTTTCTTGAACTAAATACTGTACACCACCATTGATGGTGTTGGTGATTCCACGAATCTCATAACCGATGAGCGCATACAATTGCTTGTAAAGATCATTGCTTCGCTTTTGATCCTCTAACTTACTGAAGATTGACTTGAGGTGAGAGTAGATCTGGCGCTGTTTAGGGTTGATGCTCACTTCGTTAAGCATTTCTTCTAAGCGCTGCAAATCCAACTGCTTAAGTTCTTGATAGAGCGTGTTAAACTCATGATCGATCTCTCTTTCGTTAGAGCTGGACTTTTTGAGCTTAAACATCGCGATTAAGTTAGACATGATAGTGATCACAGCCAACATCATGACCACCCAAAACAACCACACAAAGAACTCGTTCTTTTCGGACATCAAGCTATTTGCATGGTTATTGAACATATTGCGATAGTTGTCGTCCATCTGCAGGTAGTTGTTTGTCAGTGAAAGGTACAGATCCAAGACATCATTACGGCCTTTAGGGCTGTCGGAAAAGCGATTAATTGCCAACTCTAGTTGTGTGTATTCGGTTGCACCGACCAAGCTAAACTCGGTTTTGTTCAAAGAAGCTAAAGATCTGAATTGATCTACCTCACTTTTCAAATTAGCAAGGTCAAATTGGTTGGTAATACAACCGTCAGTTTTTAAGCAGTGCAGCAAGTTTATAATATCGAGTTCTATGGTCTGATTAAGCTTCTCAGCTTGTATCAGCAATGGAGCGCTCTGTACGTGGGCGACAGAGTCCAATTTTGACCAGGACAGGTACAAATAGAGAGCGAGTGCGGCCAATATCACGCTAAGTAACATACTGAGGCGCAGGGCTGGTACGGAAATATTGTACGTAGGTTTTCCGCTCATCGACTACCTCTCATCGAATGCATCTTCGATGGCTGACATGACAGGTTTAGCGGCATATTCGATCACCCGACGTGAGCCGGTCTTAACATCTGCGGTAAATTCCATATAAGGTGATAACTTGTATTGGGTACCTCCACGTTCGAGAAAATTTCGGTCAATTTCAATCTCTGCTAAGTAGAACTCGGCGTCTTCCTCTTCATAAGAGGAGCGGCTAATTGATGCGATAGTCCCTTCAATAAACCCGTATTTGGCAAAGTTATAGGTATCCATTTTGACTTTCACAGCCTGACCTATTTCAACAAACCCCATGTCCTTACGTGGGATTTTTGCTTCTCCATGTAGAGAATTATTGATTGGCGCAATATCGGCTATGCTCTCACCGGGTGGTATCACGGCAGAGCGGAAGTTAAAGTGTAGTTTGTCAACTACGCCATCGACCGGAGAGTAGACGACCAGACGGTCAACTTTGTCGGAGTGCTGTGGTTGGGAGATTCGCTTGATCTTAAGATCTTTGTTCGCTTGAATAATTTGCGCTTGGTACTCAGAGTTACGATTTTCAACTAAATCTCGATGTTGCTTCTCTAACTTATCGAGTTGAAAGCGCTCATTCATTACGGACTCATCAAGATTTTCAATCTCACGAACCATGTTGGATTCTTGTACCTGCATACCAAGAACGTCTACGTAAGAAGCCATCTCTTCCTTATAAAGTGTGTTTTTGATGTTGAGTTGCTTACGAATCAGGGAAAGTTGGTTTTCTGAACTGATTCTACGTTTTAGCATTGAGCTAATTAGAGAGTTTTTATGCTCAATATCATGAGTGATGAGCTCTTCGTTCGATCGGTTTTTAGAGAATTCTTGTTGCCATGTGTTCATGTGGGTTTGTACTTGCTCAGGGTACGTTTCAATGAAATCAGAGAAGTCGGGTTCTATCATGTCACGTAAGCTCTCATAACGGATTTTGTCGAGCTCTAATTGGATAATTTCAATATTGACGGTATCGAGCTGCGTATTGCGATCGAGTGAGCGTATTCGTGCGATAGGTTGGCCTTCGTAAACGACCTCGCCCTTTCTAACCAGTAGCTCCTCTAGAATGCCACCTTCTAGATGTTGAACCTTCTCGACATCAGATTCCAACAGCAATTCACCACGCACGGAAACGACGATATCAATGCGAGCTTGTGACGCAACAGCAATAGCAACCAAAGCGAGTAGAAAGATGATGAGCAATGTTTTGTGAACACTGGTCATAGCACTGGCAAGCACTATGGTGTCATCAGCTGTGACATCGGATGCTTGAGTGTTTGAAATGAGTGCTTTTCTAAGGTGATGTTCAATTTGATTATTGCTCATGATCCACCTCTATAACTTGTCATCAACGCTTTCCTCAATGTTTAGCAAGTGATTGATTTGTCGATTGACGTTTTGAAGATCAGTTTTTATATCCTCCAATAGCTTTTCAGGTACGGGGAATCGATGATTACTTAGATGCTCTAGCTTGGCCATTTTAGGTGGAAGGTCTTGATCACATAGTAGGGTTAATATGGTTTTCAATTTCTTAGCGTAGGTATTTAACTCTTCATAATGAGACTCGTTATTTAGCATCTCTATGTTTATGGCGGCATCTGAAAAGTCATGGTAAAAATCGCCCAGCAGCAATTGCAGCCCTTTGTGGTTGTTATCGATGGAACGCAACAAATTTGTCGTATTTAACATACTTCCACTGCCTAAATTACTTTAATGACAATAAATAAGGATCTTTAAAGCATGTTTTCAATTTTTTTTTGGTTTTTTACTTATATAAAAAATTTATGAAAAAAGTTGTATAAAAATTTGGTTTTCCAAAATGGTGTCCTTTAATGCCTCTAAATACGATCAGTTAGCTATTGGCAACGGAGGCTGTAATGGCAGGCGAAAATAATCAAAACAACCAAAATAAAGATCTGAATGACGCGGTAGAACAAACGGATACGAATGACGCGGGTACGCCCTCCCAGCAGCAGAACCAGCAAAATCAGCAAAACACAATAGCGTCGACGATAGCGACGGGTGCTGAAAATACAGACGCAGTAGATGCAGTAAACCAAGCCTTGGAAGATAACCCAAGTGGCGCAGGCAGCGCGGAAGATACAGCAGCTTCTGGTGGTGCAGTTCAAGAAGAAAAGTCTGCAGGCGGCAGTGATTCAGATGCCGCTCTGTCTAATGTCGTTGGTGGTGCCGCTGCTGATGTAGGTTCGGACAATGCCGCAGGTAGTGGCGGTGGTGCAGGTGCTGGCGCACAGGCTGTCGGTGGCGATAATGTTGAAGCTTCTGATGGTGGTTCTGATGCTGAAGGCAACCAAGATCAGGGGCAAGCGGCGACAACGTCTGCTGTGCCAAGCTCATCTTCGTCTGAGTCTGAATCGGGTGATCAGCAACAAGGTTTTGATGACTTAGATTCTCAAACTGTAGAAGAAACTTTTGCCGTTGAAGTTGAAGCTTCTGACGAAGAGGCAACAAGTGAAGTTGAAGATGACTTTGATTCGGAAACAGTCAGCGAAACGTTCAAAATCAAAGTAGAAAATGAAAATGATGCACCCGAGGTCGAACAAGACCTTGCTTACATCATGGACGAAGATGGAGCCATCACATTTACTCAAGAACAATTACTCGAATATGCAAGTGATGTTGATGGTGATGATCTTGTTGCTTCAAACGTTCAAGTCGGTGCCGATGCAACGGTTCAAGATAATGGTGATGGTACTTTCACCGTTGTCCCTTCTGCAGATTTCAATGGTGAACTTGATCTAACTTTTGATATCAGTGACGGTCAAGAAACGGTTAGTAGCGCAATTGATCTAACAGTGCGTCCTATTAATGATGCGCCTGTTCCTGAAGATAAAGCTTTTGAAATAGAGGAAGATGGCACACTTATCTTCACTGATGCCGACCTTCTTGCCGGTGCGATTGACGTTGATGGGGACGATCTGTCTGTTGAAGGTGTGACCTACACGGGCGCTGATGGTGTGCTGACCGATAACGGTGATGGCAGCTACAGCTTCGCGCCAAACGAGAACTTTAGTGGCGACGTGAACTTCAGCTTTGATGTATCAGATGGAACGGATACGGTTCAAGCCAATATTGATGTTAGTGTGACACCAGAGAACGATGCTCCGGTTGCGGGTAGCACGTCTTACACAGTTCATGAAGACAACTCCATCACCATCAGTAACGAACAGTTGCTAGCGAATTCTTCGGACATCGAAGGTGAAGTAGCCATTGATAGTGTGGCTTACAGTGGTAACGATGGTGTTCTTGAAATCAATGGTGACGGCACCTATACCTTCTCTCCAAACGAAAATTTCAGTGGTGAAATCGCACTGGATGTAGTTGTGGTTGATGAAGAGGGAGCGACCGACGCGACAACGGCAGGTATTAACGTTCTTGAGGTGAATGATCCACCTGTTGCCGGTCCAACGTCATACACCATTGACGAAGATTCTGTACT